>JBEKOZ010000561.1:0-5123 GCA_049521275.1 Bryobacteraceae bacterium
AGTTCTTCAGATCGTAGCGCTGCTGGATTTCCTTGAGCGCCTGCTGAATGGCGTTGGAGACTTCGGGCAGCTCGATTTTGGAGACGACGTCAAAACTGTTGTCAGGCATTTAGTGACCTAATGCTACCAAAACCTTTTCGGTAATTTCACGGATCAGGGCGGGCAGCGCCGCGTCGAGCGCCAGAGTGATGGCGGCTTCGATGCGTTCGGGGTCGGGCGCGGCGGGCTCCGGAGCCACGGCGGGCGCCGCACTCGGGTGAATGGACGCTTCGGCGATCGCCTCGGCGAACAGTCCGCGGGCCATCTGCGCTTCGGCGATTAAAGGGCGGATGGTCTGCATCACCACCGACGCTTCAAACGGCTTCTTCAGAATCGCGTCGCAACCGGCGCGGCGCGCCTCGTCTTCATCGAAGTGCTCCAGCAACCCCGCGGTAAGAATCACGCGCACGTGGCGATGCAGCGACTTGACGTGCCGGCACAACTCGAAGCCGTTGCGTCCGGGCAGGAATACATCAGCGATCACCAGGTCCGGATCGACGTCGCCCAGCCGCAGCAGCGCTGTTTCGCCGTTGGTGAGGCTGACCACTTCGAAGCCTTCTTCGCGCAAAATGCGCTCTCCCATACGCTGGGCGTGAGGGCTGTCGTCGGCCAGTAGGATGATGCTCATTCCTGGCTGGAAGTGGTCTTGGTGGTGGAGGTCGTCTTTTTCTTTTTCTTCTTCGTCTTCGTATCGGTGGTCGAGGTCTGATCGGCTTTGGCCGGCGTTGCAGCGCCTGCGGCCGGCGTTGCGGAAGCCGCTGGCGCGTTCGGATCCGCCGGCTTCGTTGCCGGCGTAGTTGGATCGGTCTTCAGTTCAGTGCGCGCATCGGGCTTGGTATCGAGAGCCGAAGTGCCATTCGCCACGGGTGCGATGGTCACGTCGTTCACGCCTGTCGACACGTTGGTAGCCGCGGTGCTGGCCGGAATCGGAACGCTCAGGGGGACATTCTGCTTGGGATTGGTCATGGTCGGCATGCCGCTTTTCGCCGCCTGGCTGACGTCGGGGCCGCGCTTCAGAAACTGCGAGTTGCGATCGATGAAACCCAGCTTGGTACGATTCTCCGCCTCGTATTTCATATGCGCCACTGCTCTCGGATCGGCCTCCGGGATGGGCATTTCGAGTTCCTTCAGCATCTTCTTCGCCGGCTCGACGTACGGGCTGAGCGGGTAATCGCGCACGATTCTCGAAAGGGCCTCGCCCTCCTTCTCGCGCGCCGGTTTTCCCATTTTCCGGAAAGAATCGGCTTCTTCCCACAGCGCGAAATACTGGTCGACCACGCCGCCCAGACGGTTGGCGGCCGCCGCGTTGGAGCCCTTGTGATGATAGTAGTCGCCGACGAACATTTCGTTCTGGGCAAGCGCTTCCTGAATATTGCGCAGCTTCTGCTCCGTCTCCGGAACGTACTTGGAGTTGGGAAATTGCGTGACCAGCTGCTTGCACTCGTATTCGGCGCGCAGCGCGTTGTTCTGATCGCGGTCGGACTTCTCCATCAGGCCGATGTGGATGTCGCAGATGCGCTTCTGGGATTCGGCGGCTTCATCCATCGCCGGATAGAACAGAATGAAGTCCTTGTACTCGGCCTCCGCCTGCGACATGCCGTGCGCGCCGCCTTCGCGATACCAGCTGTCGGCGATGGCCAGCTTAGCCTTGGCCAGATACTCGCTGGTGTCGTAAGTATTGATCAGCGTGTTGAGCGTGAGCCGCGCCAGCTCGTAACGGCCCTTCTCAATATCCACCACGGATTTGTCGAACAGAATTTTGTCCGGCTGCTGCGTGTCCTTGGTAATCGGGTTCTTATACTTCTCCCGCTTGAACCCGCAGGCGGACGTTGCCAATAGCGCGACAATCAGTATCGCCACACTCGATCTGGAAAAACGAATCATATGAAGGAATCCTTTAGGACTATACTTTAATGGCCGAAGCATTCCCGGCCAACGCGCGCATTTCCTCAAAAGCGGCCCGGGGATTCACACTGTGAAAAATGGACGACCCCGCGACCACCCATTCGACGCCCGCATCCACCACTTCCGTCACGTTTTTGGCGTCCACGCCGCCGTCGATCTCGATCGGGAAGTGCAATCCACGTTCCCTTTTCCGCGCCGCCAATTGCCGGACCTTGTGCAGCGAATTGGGGATGAACGTCTGGCCCCCGAATCCCGGATTGACGCTCATGACCAGCACGTAATCGGCGACATCCAGCACCTCGTCGAGCATCGCCACCGGAGTCGCCGGATTGATCGCCACGCCGGCGCGCGCGCCTTCGCTCTGAATCATGCGCAGAGTCCGGTCGAGGTTTCGGCAGGCTTCCTGATGGACCAGGATCTGGTCGGCGCCGGCTTCGATGAAGATCGGCGCGTAACGATCCGGGTCCGTAATCATCAGGTGCACGTCGAGCTTCATGCGGGTGATTTTTCTTAAGCATTCGACCACCGGCGGGCCCATGGTGAAGTTGGGCACGAAATGCCCGTCCATCACGTCGACATGCAGCATGCGGCAGCCGGCCGCCTCCAAAGGAGCGATCTGGTCACCCAAGCGGGCAAAATCCGCCGCGAGGATGGATGGGAGGATCTCGACCATATAAAGCGATCACACTAATGTTATCACGGCGGCGAAAAAGCCATCTCCGGGGTCGCGGCCGGGCAGGCGCAGATGGGTTTCGGCGCGCAGGCGAAGGGCCTGCACAACGTTTTGATTTTCCTCGTTTTCGAGCGAACAGGTGGCGTAGACCATCCGTCCGCCGGGCTTCATGAGGCGGCGCGCCTGATCCAGAATTTCGCGCTGCCGGGCCGCGAAAATATTGGCGTCGCCGGGCTTGAGCCGCCACTTGATCTCCGGATTCCGCCCCAGCGTGCCGGTGCCGGAGCAGGGCGCGTCGATCAGAATCCGGTCGAATTTCTTAGAGAACGGAAGGGGCTTCGTCGCGTCCAGCACCACGCGTCGGGCGGCGTCCGGAACGTCTTCTAACCGATTCAGGTAGCGATCGCAGGCGACCACGCGCGCGCCCGCCGCGATGGCCTGCGCGGTCTTATTTCCCGGCGCGGCGCACAGGTCCAGGAACGTCATCCCCGGCTCGATCTCGAGCAGCGGCACGATGGTCTGCGCACCCGGGTCCTGCTGACGGCCCGTTTCCGGATTGATGCAGGCCTCCGGCTCCGCGAGCGCGGCGCGCGCGATTTTCTCCGCGGCCTCGGCGCCGAACTGCTTGTCCCAGCGCGCGAGCATCCACGGCGGAAGGCTCAGCTCAGTGGCGCGATCGGGCCATTTTACGGGGTTGCGATGCACTTTGCGCAAAACGGCATTGGCGAAGCCGGCGGCCGACGGCTTGGCGTTTTTCGCCAGTTCGACGCTCTCCATCACCGCGGCGTGCGGCGGAATGCGGTCCAGATAGCGGAGCTGGTAGATCCCCATTTGAAGCGCGATGCGCACCTCCAGGTCGAGCTTCGGCTGCGCGCGTCCGGCAAAATGGCCGATTAGAAAATTGAGTTGCCCCTGATACCGCAGCACGCCCATCACGATGGCTTCGGCCAGCCCCGCATCGCGCGTCGACAGGGCGACGCTCTCGTGACGAAGCAGGTCCGAAGCGTAGCCGCCGTTGTGGACTTTCTTAAGTACCCGAAATGCCAGATCGCGCGCGGGGGAGATCACAGGATGGTGAACCCGGGCGAGCCTTTCAGCGCTCTGTCGAAGGTCACGGTATCGCGACAGCCCGCGGCACTGGCGATTTCGCCGATGAGGTAATCCGGGAAGTCGGCTCGCGACAGCCGGAATTTGTCGAAGGCTCGCCGCACCAGGTGGTCATGCTCGAATCGGAGTGAATCCATTCCGAGAAGGGTTTCGACCGCCTCAACGATCTGGATTTTGGACTGCTGGTAAACCCGGCTGAGCACCCAGACGGTCTCCGAAAGCACAAGAACCGTTATAAAAAGGGGCTCATCCGCCGTTCTGCATTCCTCGATGATCCGTTCGGCCACAGCCGCTTGCCGGGGATCGTCAGCAACCAGATAGCGGACTAGAACGTTGGAGTCAAGAGCCCTCACGGGAGCCCGGCATACCCGCGCCCGATCGCCTCGTTCATCTCTTCGACCGTAACGGGACGATTTAAAGGAGACTTGATCATCCCTTTGAGCAACCGGATATCCGTCTTGACTGGTTTCAGCGTGACGTTGCCCTTCCGGCCGAACACAAAATTGACGCGGCTACCGGCGGTCAGCCGGAGACGGTCTCGCACTTCCTTAGGGATCGTAATCTGGCCTTTTGTGGTAACCGTGCCGGTGGGCATTGAAACTCCTTACTTACGATTATATCTCCTTACCTGCTGTTTCCCATCTCTCCCCGCCTCGCGCTAACATCCTGGAATGAGACTGCTTCTCAAGTTCAGCGCGATCTTCACGCTGGTGTTCGGAATCGGCGTCGCGATTATCGGTGGACTTACTTATCGAATGCTGGAGGACGCCGCCCACGCGCAGGTTCTCGCGCAGGCCCAATTGATGATGCAGGCCATGAGTTCGGTGCGCAAGTACACCACCGTCCAACTCCTGCCCCTGCTCAAACGGGAAGAGGAGCGCACCCAGACCTTTCTTCCCCAAACCGTTCCCGGCTACGCCGCGACCGAAAATTTCGGCTACCTGCGCGAGCGCTTCGCCGACTACTCCTACAAGGAAGCGACCCTCAATCCCACCAATCCGCGCGACCGCGCCGTCGATTGGGAGGCGGACATCGTCAATGGCTTCCGCAACCAGCCGGATCTGAAACAGGTCAGCGGCGAGCGGGATTCGGCAATGGGCCCCGCGCTCTTTTTCGCGCAGCCGATTCGCGCCGGCGGAGCCTGCCTTGAGTGCCATAGCACCGCCGATGTCGCGCCCAAGGCCATGCTGGCGCGCTACGGGTCCGTCAACGGGTTTGGGTGGAAGGAAGGAGAGATCGTCGCGGCGCAGGTGGTCTCGCTGCCGCTGTCCGTCCCTCTCGAAATGGCGCGCCGCGAATTTCGCACCTTGCTCATCTATCTCGCGATCGTGTTCCTGGGCAGCCTCGCCGTGCTGAACGCGGTCCTCTATTTCACCATCGCCAAACCGGCCGCGCGATT
>JBEKOZ010000562.1:0-3957 GCA_049521275.1 Bryobacteraceae bacterium
CAAGAGCCCTTTAAATGGCCGACCGCGACCTACCCCGGCAAACTTTGTTAAACACGGGGCGCGTCTGTCAATATGACCTAAATGTCAAGGGGGCGGCGTGGCTGAGAGTGGCAGCGAAGAGGCAACTGACGCTAGGTCCGGCACGCCTGACGTATTTATCAGCTACGCCGCTCACGACACCGCCGTCGCCAATGATGTCGCCACCGCCCTGGAAGGCCAGGGTCTCAGGTGCTGGATCGCGCCCCGGGATGTAACGCCGGGGGCGCATTATGCGAGCGAGATCGTTCATGCAATCGATTCTGCCAAGACCGTTGTTCTGATACTGTCGCAGGACGCCGCGACTTCTCCGCACGTACTCAGGGAGTTAGAGCGAGCGACCTCCAAGCGCCGTCCGGTCGTGGCGCTGCGAGTCGATCAAGCAGCACTACCTGCTGAATTTGAATACTTCCTGAACACCTCGCAATGGCTCGATGCCAGTAGCGGCAAAGCCACGCGGATGTGTCGAAGCTGGTGGCTAGGGTTAGCCTCGCGATTGAAAGGTCCGCAAGTCGCGCCCCTGTGCGGCCGCCAACGTCGGCTGCAGGAACGGCCGCACTGTCGTCCCGCGCACTGGTGTCCCGCGCTACTTTAGGTAACGCTCGGCAGCGGCGCCAGACGGCCATCGTGGCCGGGCTGCTTGCTGCAGTCGCCATTGCCGGCATGGTGGCTTACAGAACATGGCAACCGGCGCACCGATCGGCTGTGATTGCGGCTCCCGCCACTCCTGCCGCGCAAGTAACCGTGTCCGCAGCTTCGGCAATCGCAGAGAAATCTGTCGCAGTTCTGCCGTTCGCCGATATGAGCGAGAAACATGATCAAGGCTATTTCGCCGACGGCATGGCTGAGGAGCTAATCGATCTGTTGGCGAAAACCCAAGGATTGCACGTGATCGCCCGCACCTCGTCCTTCTCTTTCAAGGGGAAATCAGACGACATCCCAACAATAGCCTCCAAATTGAAGGTATCTCACTTGCTCGAGGGTAGCGTCCGAAAGGCCGGCGGCCGCGTTCGGGTTACGACTCAGTTGGTGCGCGCGGATACGGGGGAACACGTCTGGTCCGAGTCCTACGACCGTAAGGACAATGACGTCTTTCGGGTTCAGGATGAGATTGCGGAATCTGTCGTTAGCGCGCTCAAGGTTAAACTCTCGGCACCCCTCACGTTGGAGGGGAGCCGGGGAACAAAGAACCCGGAAGCCTATTATCAGTTTCTCCTGGGTAGGCAGTTCTCTAATCGCATCCGGATCGAGGACCTCAAACGCGCCGTGGCCGCCTACACCAGGGCGACAGAACTCGATCCGACTTATGCGGCTGCCTACGCGGAACTCGTGGTCGCACAGGTCTATCTGACGGACATCACAGGCGATGAGCGTGGCCGCGATGGAGTGGAAGCCACTGCGGATCGCGCCGTGCGACTCGCTCCGGGGCGTGCCGAAGGCTACTCCTCGCGGGGCTGGGTGCGCCAGGTTCTCCAATGGGACTGGGCCGGCGCCGAGGATGATCTCAGAAGAGCGGTGGAACTAGATCCGACCGACAGCCTCGCATTATATCGGCTAGCCTGGCACCTACGCTCGATGGGGCGAACTCAGGAAGCGATCGAATGTACTCGCCGCGCAATCGATCTCGATCCGCTCGCCAATACATATTGGAAGCAACTGTCTGGATTATATGTAATCAGTGGCGACTATTCCGCGGCCCGCGCGGCAATCAATCGAGCCCTGGAAATCGAGCCGAATGACCCGTTATCTCAGGAGAGTCTTGCTAAGATCGAATTAGGTCAAGGTCATTACGAGGCGGCCTTGCAAATTTCCCGCAAGATTGAACTCGCTCAGATTCAGGAAGAGGAAATAGCGATGGCCGAGTATGCGCTGGGTCACGAGGCCGTGGCCGATGCTGCTCTGCATAGCGTGATTGTCAAGCACGCAACCAGCGAGGCTTACCAGATCGCGCTGGTTTACGCATGGCGAAACCAGCGCGCTCCGGCGCTCGATTGGCTCGAGCGTGCCTATCGCCAACGTGATGGCGGACTTGAAGGAATCAAGACCGACCCGCTTCTGAGTAACGTTCGGACGGAACCGCGCTATCGCGCCCTTTTGCAAAAAATGAATCTTACATTGTAGCGTCGTCCCAAACGCTTGCCGATCCATCAGAGCGCAGAATGACCAACGTCCCGCTGGCGGTAGGCTGGAGATCAAGTTGGCTGGCATTCGCCAGCGATGGTGGGAGTTGGAGCGGGCGATGGGAATCGAAAATACCGCACTGGAGATGATAATCAATTGAAATCAGAGTCTTATGAGCTCGCGCGTGCGCTGCGTGCGATTTTTGTGTGAAAAACGGTGCTACACCAGCCAACCCAAGCCAGCGCCAGCCAATGCGGCCGGAGTTTAAGAGTTCAGCGGTCCACCCGAAGCAAGGCAAGAGCGCGCTTCCGGTGGCACATCATTAAGGGTATAGTATCTATACCATTAATATACCGGGTACGCGACGGATCCGATGGCATTCGAATACGACGCCAACAAGAGCGCTGAAAACAAGCGGAAGCATGGTATCGATTTCGAGGAGGCTCAGGAACTTTGGACCGACGCCGATTTGGTGGAAATCCCCGCTCGTACCAGTGACGAGCCGCGATGGTTATTGATTGGAAAGATCGCGGAGAAGCATTGGTCTGCAGTGATTACCAGGCGTGAGGACAATATACGTTTGATTTCCGTGAGGCGCTCACGAGACGAGGAGATTGCCGTTTATGAAAGCCAAGACCTTTGATCGCAAGTTTGACGCTGGCGAGCAGATCATCGAGCAGCTCGACTTAGGCAAGGCGCGGCGCGCCGGCACCGACGCGAAGCGCGTCAATGTGGATTTTCCCGCATGGATGGTTGGCTCGCTCGACCGGGAAGCTCGCCGATTAGGTGTAACACGTCAGTCGCTCATCAAGTTGTGGCTCGCAGAAAAACTTCGAGCCTGATCACAGGTATTGCCTGCAAGCATCGGTTACAACATACCCACGGATATCATGCGGACAGTGACACTTTACCGGCCAGTTGGGCCGAAGGAACTCGAGCTGATCCAGGCGTCAGGATGGCGTGAGTTCCCACCTCGCTTGCCCGATCAACCGATTTTCTATCCGGTCACGAACGAAGACTACGCCGTTCAGATCGCGCGAGATTGGAATGTAAAGGCAAGCGGCGCAGGGTTCGTCACGAAGTTTGAAGTGCAGTCTGACTACTTGAGTCGCTTTAGCGTTCAACAAGTCGGGGGCGCGCTCCATACGGAATACTGGATTCCAGCGGAGGACTTGCACACGTTCAACGAAAACATCGTCGGCGAGATTCAGGTGATCAGGGAGTTTCGTTAGCCTGCATTGGCTGGAAAGTGGAGCGGGCGATGGGAATCGAACCCACGGCTCAAGCTTGGGAAGCTTGGGTATTACCATTATACGACGCCCGCTTCAGGCCGATCATAACTCGCTCGCAGCGGCGCGCCAACTGCGACCGCCGAGTCGCGCTCTTCATGTCGGCCGAGGCGGCGACTCGCCCGTTGCCTCGATTTCGACCAGCAGATCCTCCCGGCAGACGTCCGCCTGCAGGAACACGATGGAGGTCGCGGGGCGCAGGCGGGGTGCGAGCGAGCGGCGGATCGCGTCGAGGTCTGCGGGCCGGCGCACATAGACCTTGAGCTTCAGCCCGTCGAGGGCATAGCGCGATGTGCCCACCACTCGATTCGCCTCCTCGAGCAGCGAGTCGATGTTGGCGAGCGTCTCGCGCGTCTGTGCGGTGACGTCGCCCGGATGGATGGTCTCGTGGCCGACGATGCTCGCCGTGCCGGAGACGAACAGGTTCGTGCCGCCCGACTCGGTCAGCACGCACGCTCTCGAGAAGCTCGGGCTGTGAATCCCGAACTTCTTCGGATAGTGGTACGCGCTC
>JBEKOZ010000563.1:0-3943 GCA_049521275.1 Bryobacteraceae bacterium
CTGGCGACATCGCCATACCTTTCGTGGAAAAACCGCGGGTTTCGTTCCACGTGCCGGGGCATTTCGACCGCTTCGCGCCCTCCAGCGGCAAGCTGACGGGCAGGGTGGTACTCGGCAAAGACTTCGACGGCTTCCTCGGCACGGGCATGAAGCTCTACCTCAACATGGGTTCAAACCAGGGCGTGAAAGTGGGAGACTACTTCCGCGTCGTGCGTTCGTACTCGGCCACGTTGGCCGATCCGGTGGACTCGCTCTCCTTTAAGGCGCAGACTTCAGAAGATACCCAGAGGTTTCCGCCGACCTTTGAAGCAGGCCGCTTCACCAAGACCAAAGGCCCGAACATTCACGTGGCAGATCTGCCGCGGCGCGCCGTGGGCGAAGTGGTGGTCTTGAACGTCACACCAACCGCGTCATCGGCGATGGTGGTCTTCGCGCTGGAAGATGTCTACGCGGGCGACACGGTCGAACTGGACGAGCAGCAGCAGTAATCGAACCTTAGTCAGACTCAACAGGGACGCGGCTCGCCGCGTCCCTGTTATTTCTGCGGATTGTTACGGATTTAGGCGGAGAGATTTCCTCGGAGTAGATGAGCGGGGGAACTTGCTCTACAAGGCGGGAAAACGCCGGACACTCAGCGGTAGAAACGAATTTTTGGGTTGCCGGGAATCATCGCGCTGGCGACGACTACCACTACGATCACAACTGCTAATTCCATACTGCCTCACAACGCCCTCATTGCAGCAAAGCGCCAGCTCATCAGCTTACTTCGTTTTGGCGAGAACACAAGGGTACGAAAGTGGGGGGATGCGGCAGTGGGGCGCGGTTTCCGAAAATCCAACCCTTAACCACGAAGGGCACGAAGTATCACGAAGGCTCTTGTCTCGATTCTTGCTTGTGATCCTTCGTGTCCTTGGTGGTTCCCGGGTTTCTCAGTCGATTCAGCCCAAAGTTTCAACATCGGAGTCGGCAAAGACCTCGGCGGTGAAGGCCTCTATGGTTGCGTCCTTGCGCCAGGCATCGGGCGGCAGCCCAGCTTTGCGGCAGGTGTGGTCGAGAAAAGTCTTGCGGTCCCAATTCTGCTCCGCCGGAACCTGGGGCAAGAGCAGGCCGCGGCGAGCACCCTGCGAGATCAATAAGCCATGGCGCCCAACTTCTACCGCACCCGGATGAATGGGGAAGATGCGCGAGAGCACGCTCAGGGAAACTTCGAGCCGTGACGCTTCTTCTATCGTTACCGGCAAGAAGCGGGAGTCGTCGAAGGCGGCGGCGCGGGCGGTCTCAGCGACCGCGCGATGCAGAGGCGCGACGGGCAGCGCATAGCCGACGCAGCCGCGCAATGGACGATGAGGTTCGAGATGCAATTCGCTGTGCGGATCGCGATGAAGTGTGCCCGGTAGATCGCTCCGCAAGTAAAGCGTGGTGAAGACGCCGCGTGGCTCTGCCAGTTCGGGGGATGAGGGCTGCGTTTCTTCGAACGGCCGGTGCTCCAATGCACAAAGAATGGCATGGTGCGCGATGCCGAGTAGAATGCGCCTCTGCTCTAGAGGAAATTCTGATGGGGAGACGAGTGGGGCGGAAACGGGCGCGGCGAGATTTTCCGGCGCGTTCTCCGACGAAGTTTCAGACAGCTTGGACATCGCTTTTTCTCCGCCGGGCGAGGACGAAGGAACGGCGGCGCCGCTTCTCCGACTTGCGATCGATGCGCGACCAGAAGGCCACAAAATAATCGAGGGCGGAGACGAGCGACAGCAGCACCATGAACCAGATGGCGACCAGGGCGATCCAATAAACCGGGAAAATGTAGATGCCGAAGAGCGGCCACTCATGCCAGCGGCGCGCGAGGATTACCGCGACCACGGAAATAATCTGCACCAGCATCTTGAACTTGCCCAGTTCGCTCGCCTGAATCGTGAAGCCTTCGGAGGCTGCGATTGAGCGCAGTCCGCTCACCAGAAACTCGCGGCCGATGACGACCACGGCCATCCACGCTGGCACCAACGCTGGATTGAATTGCACGAGCGTGATAAAGGCGGCCGCGACCAGCAACTTATCGGCGAGCGGATCGAGCAGAATGCCCATGGTCGTGATCTGCCCGCGTTTGCGCGCGAGATACCCGTCGATTCCATCGGTAATCGAAGCCAGTATAAAAACGAAAGATGCGAGGATTTCTCTTTCGCCAGTGGGTTCGCCCGCGAAGCGCGGAGTGCAGAGAATCCAAATAAACAGTGGGATCGCCGCGATGCGTGTGAGCGTGATGGAGTTGGGAAGATTCACGCGATGACAATAACGACGAAGTCGGAAGCCTCAGAGGTGAACTGTTTCGATTATCCTCCACATCGCGAGACAAGGCAACGGACGAGAGGTCGCAGTCTTCGGGAACGAGACTGTTAACCGCAGAGAACACGGAGTTCGCTGAGAATTCATTTACCCAGGTTTTGTTCGATTTGCTCCGTCATCCCCGCCTTCCACCATCGTAGGTATTTATGCCAAGTATTTAGTTCGTCAGTCCCGCTTAGCGCCCTTGTAGCCCGCGGCCTTCGCTTCGGCTTCGGTCAGGAATTTCCCTTTCTTTGTTTTGCCGTACCAGCGGCCGCCCTTGTGGTAAAAGCCGGTCTCGGTGTTGACCCAAACCTTGCCGCTGGCTTTCGCCGCCGCGATATCTTGCGCCGTCGGAGCGCCAGATGATTTGGTGGTTGTCTTGGACGCAGGCGCACTGCCCGAGACCGGAGGAGCGGGAGTCGCCGTCGGACTAGCCGGAGTTGTCTGTGACGCCGCGGGCGCCACTACCAGACTCGCCGAAATAGCAATTGCCAGCAGACACGAAGCGGCCATCCGCAAAGCAACGTTGCTAGCGTAACGTTTCATATTTGCCCCAACCTTCGCTACGTTTACGCGTAGATTCCGCGCTGCCGGATCGTATACGCCACTCGGTCAATCGCCAGCATGTATGCCGCGATGCGATTGTTCACGCCGTGCGTCTCCGAGTAGCGGACTACGTCATCGAACGCCGTAACCATGATGTCTCCCAGCCGTTCGTTCACTTCCGATTCCTTCCAGAAGTAGCCCTGGCGATCCTGCACCCACTCGAAGTAGGAAGTAGTGACGCCGCCGGCGTTCGCCAGAATGTCGGGAATCACGAAAACTTTTTTCTCGGCGAGCACATCGTCGGCAATAGCGGTGGTCGGTCCGTTCGCGCCTTCGGCGAGGATTTTGCATTTCACGCGGTCCACATTGCGGCTGGTGATCTGATTTTCAGTCGCCGCCGGAATCAGAATGTCGCAATCGACCAGCAGAAGATCTTCCGGATCGTACGCCTCTGCGCCAGTGAAACCGTGAATCGTCCCCTGACGTTGGCGGAATTCCCACAGCGCTTCGAGGTCTATGCCGTTTCGGTTATACAGGCCGCCGCCCACTTCGAGAATGCCAATGATTTTGTATCCCGCCGCCGCCATCAGGCGGGCCGCGTTTGATCCCACGTTACCGAAGCCTTGAATAATGACGCGGCAGGTATCGCGATTCAGGCGCAGCTTCTTAATCGCCTGTTCGCAAACCATCAGCACTCCGCGCCCGGTGGCTTCGCGGCGGCCGCGCGATCCGCCAATGTTGATGGGCTTGCCGGTGACAACGGCGGTGACGGTCTGGCGCGCATGCATGGAATAGGTGTCCATGATCCAGGCCATGGTCTGTTCGTTCGTATTGACGTCAGGGGCGGGCACGTCTTTTTCCGGGCCGATGAATTCGAAGAGTTCAGCGGTATATCGGCGGGTCATGCGCTCGAGTTCGCCCTGGGACATTTTGTGCGGATCGCAAATGATGCCGCCCTTGGCGCCGCCGAAGGGAATATTCACCACCGCGCACTTCCAGGTCATCCAGCTCGCGAGCGCGCGCACTTCGTCGAGATTGACGTCGGGCGCGTAGCGCAGTCCCCCCTTGGCGGGGCCGC
>JBEKOZ010000564.1:0-3927 GCA_049521275.1 Bryobacteraceae bacterium
GGACGAAGATGAACGAAAGCACGGTCATCATCACCAGCGGGTTGATCAGCGACCACAGAATCCCCAGCGACATGTTCCGGTAGCGGATCTTGAAGTCCTTGAGGATCAGGTTTTCGAATAGAAAGACATAATCGCCCCCCCAACGCCGTTCTGTCATTCGAGCTTCAGTATACAATGGGATGGACGATGTCTTTTCCCGCCAAGTACCGCGAGAATCTGCTCCAGACCATCCAAACCATAGATGATGCGAAGGTCGACCAGGCAATCCAGTGGTTTCGTGACGCTCGCGATCAGGGGAAGGCGATCTTCGTGGCCGGAAACGGTGGCAGCGCGGCGACTGCTTCGCACTTCGTCTGCGACATGATCAAAGGCGCCAGCCTCGGCAAGCCTTCGCGCTTCCGCATTCAGGCCCTGCACGATTCCATGCCGACCCTCACCGCTTACGCCAACGATCTGCACTATCAGGAAGCCGCGGTGGAGCAAATGAGGAATTTTGCCGGCGCCGGCGACATTTACATGGCCATTAGCGGATCGGGGAACTCGCCTAATGTGATTCGCGCCATGGAGTACGCCAATTCACTTGGCTGCCGCACGCTCGCCCTGACCGGGCGCGACGGAGGGAAGCTGGGTAGCCTGGCCCAGTTGAACATTCAGGTGCCCGAGCAGCACATGGGCCGGATCGAGGACGCGCATCATATTATTTGCCACATGATTTGCTACTCCTTTATGGACGTAGGATAGTTCTTATCCCGATGGGTAAGAAGGTACAGGAATTACTTGGCTCTCAAAAGGGCCTGCAATTGTAAAAGATGGGGCACGATAGCCGATAAGATAAGTCAGAGGGGAAAAACTTCTCTTCGACGGCCACATGAAGGTAAACGACTCCATTTCCACCTCCCTCGCCCCGGCCGGAACGTCGGGGACGCAGGAAACCGCGCGCACCGGGCAAACCTCGAGCGCGGGCTCCACGCAAACGACGGCGACGCCGTCGAACGATGATGTTCACCTGTCTGAGCTGGTGAAAAGCTTGCGGTCGCTGGCGGCGGACTCGCCGGAGCGGCAGGCCAAGCTCGAATCACTGGCTCGATCGTACGCCAGCGGGTCGTACACAGTGGACGCCGGGGCAACCGCCTCGAAAGTCATCGATGATGCGTTCGAAAATTAAGCAGGCTCGCGACAGGATCGAGGCGTTGCGCGTCGCCCTGCTCAGTCCGGCGGCGGAGCAGATCGGCGCGGCCCTCCCCGGTCTCGAAGAAGCGGCGCTGTGCCTTCAGACGGTGGAACAAAAGATGCGCGAAGGCGCGGCAGTGGCCAATCCCGTTCCGTACGAGATTTGCCGCGAGCTGACTCTGCTGAAAAACGATCTGCGGATCATCGCGCCGCTGATCGCGCATGGCGTGGCGTTCTCGAACGCGTGGGCCAGAATGCTCGGCGCCGGCCCAACCTATACACCGTCGGGCCAACCCTCGCCGCCCGAACAATTCGCCGGCTCAGGAACAACCCTGTCGTTACGCGGGTGAAACGCGGGTGAACCATTATGGGACTTCTCACGACTCTGCTGAACTCCTCGAACGCCTTGAACGTTTACGACCAGGAGTTCGCCACCATTCAGAACAACATCGCGAATCAGAATACGCCCGGTTATGCCGATCAGAACGTGACGCTGGTGGCCGATGCCTTCGACCCCTCGGAGTCGCTCTACGGCGGCGTTTCGACGGGACCGCTGGCCAGCACCCGAGACCAGTATCTGGAGCAGGCGGTGCGTGCGCAGACCACTTTGCTGGGCACGTCGGAGCAGCAAGTATCGGATTTGACGCCCCTCCAATCGTTATTCGATTTGTCGTCGACCACGGGCGTCTCGGGATCCCTCGACTCGTTCTTTAATAGTTTCTCGGCTTTAAGCGTCAGTCCCAATGACGCGGAGACGCAGCAGACCGTAATCACCCAGGCGCAAGGTCTGGCGACTTCGTTCAACCAGGCCGCGACCGGCCTCAACACCGCTTCGAGCAACATCGAACAGGAAACCAGCGACTCGCTCGAAACCATCAACCAGATTGCCGGCGATCTGGCCGCCCTCAACCTGGACGCCGGCACCGCGAGCGGTACTCCCGATGCGGGCGTGGACGCGCAGGTAAATACGGATCTCGAAAACCTCTCCGAGGTCGCCAATTTCACCGTGGTCCCTACCGCCGGCGGACAGATCAACGTGTACCTGGGCGGACAGACGCCGCTCGTGATGGGTAATCAGGCCTTTAACGTTTCGGCCGATTTCTCCACCTCCCAAACCATCATCCAGGATTCGCAGGGCAACGATATTACGTCGCAGATTACCGGCGGCCAGCTCGGCGCGCAGATTCAGGAGAACAACGTCACGCTGCCCGGTTACCTGACTTCTCTGAACAGCCTCGCGCAGACCTTCGCCGATACCGTGAATACCACGCTTTCTGAAGGCGTCGATCAGAGCGGGAATCCGCCGGCCACGAACATGTTCACCTACGACACCCCGGGCGACGCGGCCTATACGCTGGCGGTAACACCAGGCTTCACCGGCAGCCAGATCGCGTCGGCGCTGCCCTCGGCTCCGGGCGGCAACGGAAACGCCCTTGCCGTCGCGGATCTGGCCAGCGCAACCAATGCCAACGGATTTACCTTTACCGAGTCATTCGGCAACCTCGGACAGCAGGTGGGCACCGATATTTCGAACGCCACCAATAGCCAGACCGAACAGCAGAATTTGGTGACCCAGGCGCAATCCCAGAGGGCCGCCGTGAGTGGCGTTTCGCTCGATACGGAGGCAGCTCTGTTGCTCCAATTCCAGCAGTCCTACACAGCCGTGGCCAAAGTGGTAACGACGCTGAACAGCCTTACCGATGCGCTGATGAGTATGATGCCTGTGGCCACCTGACGGAGGATAATTTATGGTTTCCAGTCTCCAGCCTTCGATGCAGGAGTTTCTCAACGACGTCAACCGGATCGCAGCCGAGATGAGCCAAGCCCAGACCCAGCTTTCGACGGGTCTCAAGGTGAACGTCGTGTCGGATTCGCCGGACGTCGTTTCGCCATTGTTACAGGCGCAGGCCAATCTCAGCACCGCGCAGCAGGTTACTTCGAATCTCGGCATGGTGACCACCGAGGTGAACACGGGCGAGCAGTCGCTTGAGAGCGCCGTCTCGCTGTACGATCAGGTGCAGACGCTGTCAGCCGAAGGCGCCAGCAGCACGCAGACGGCCTCCGGTCAAGCCGATATCGCCCAGCAGGTGCAGTCGATCGAGCAACAAATGGTGGGCCTCGCCAACACTTCCGTGAACGGCCGCTTTATTTTCTCGGGGGACACGGATCAGACTCAGCCGTACACCTACGATCCCACCCAGCCCGATCCGGTGAGCGCCTATCAGGGTTCCGCGTCGACGCGCACCATTCAATCCGCGACTGGAACCACTTTCCCCGTGGCTTTGACCGCGCAGCAGATTTTCGATTCCACCGATCCGACGACGAACGTCTTCACCTCGATCAACAACTTGGTAACAGCGCTCCAAAGCGGCTCCACGACAGCCATCGCCACTGCCAATAGCGCACTCCCCAACGTCGCGACCTATTTGAACACCCGGCTCGCTTTCTACGGCACCGCGCAGGATGCCGTCACCGCGGCCACTACCTCCGCCGCCACTCTGACCACGCAGTTACAGACTCAGATCAGCGGGATCCAGGACGCCGATGAAACGCAGTCGATTCTCGATCTGACCCAGGCGCAGACCCAGCAGCAGGCCGCGCTCGAGTCCTTCCAGCAGATTCCGCAGACCAGCCTTTTTAATTATTTGGGCTGACCGGTTGAGCGGGTGCCTGGTGGCGCGAGCTTCAGCTTGCAGCCGAGCGCTTTAGCCTCGGCCTTCTAAATGATTTTCTTCCGAATGAGGAACGACATTTAAG
>JBEKOZ010000565.1:0-3915 GCA_049521275.1 Bryobacteraceae bacterium
CACCGGCCGTTGCGCAGCAACTCTGCGCGAACCTCGTCAATCGGTATCGGAAACTCGGTTTGCAACAGTCGATGACTGTGTTTCCCGATTGCCTCCTCTGCCGTCCATCCGTACAGTTCCTGTGCCCCCCGATTCCAATAGGTGATGACGTCGTTGACATCGCGGACGAAAATAGTGTCATGCGTGAGATTGAGCAGACTGGCCTGTTGAGTTCGTTCGAGCACTTCCCGCTCGAGTTCGTCGCGGGATTGCAGAAGTTGTTGTTCCACGCGGCGGCGGACCGAGCTGAACCAGGTGAGAAGTATCGCAAACAGAATGAAGATGAAGTAGTACGGCAGTTCGGAACTTCTAATGTAGAGACTGTATAGGGGCTCGGTGAAAAAGTAGTTGAAGGCCAGACTTGAGATAACTACCGCCAGAATGGCCGGACCGTCCCCTGCAAACCAGGCCGTCAAGGCAAGCGCAAACAGGAACAGTGGGAACTCCACATCGCGTAAGCCGTAGCGTCGCAGGACAAGCGCTATCCCCAGGGCAATCGCGGCCGACCCAACTGCAAGGCCGTAGCGTTGAAACGGGGGTAGGTCCTTCGGCAATGATGGTCTCGCCATGGCTTGCCTCGCGTAAGCGGTAATTCCCGGTGCACCGGAGGCTCAGCGGCTCCGGCCCCGGCCCCGGCCCCGGCTGTAATTTCACTGATTCAGACACCCGCCGTCAATGTGCGGGCGAATTCGGCGGCCGGTTTTCACGGAATTCGGTGGTTTCGAGGCGATTCCGATATGGCGCCCATTTCATTCGAAACTAAGAGGCTTCGCGCAGTAATACTCGGGGAACGGTGCCCATGCAGCCTTTATACCTGCGGCGACCCGGACGAGGCGCACTGCGCACAGGATTCTTCAACCATGTGGATCGTCAAGCTTGCCCTAAATCGACCCTATACGTTCGTCGTCGTCGCCATTCTGATTCTGTTGCTGGGCGTCTCGTCCGTCGCGACCATGCCGACCGACATCCTGCCGAACATCGATATTCCCGTCATCACGGTGGTCTACGATTACCGGGGCCTTCAGGCGCGGGAGATGGAACAACGCATAACGACCTTCAGTGAGTTCATCATGTCGACGGTGAACGACGTGAAGTCGATCGATTCGCAGACCGTTCGCGGCTATGCCGTGCTCATGATTTACTTTCAGCCGCAGGTGCATATCGACGCGGCCATCGCGCAGGTCGGCGCGGCCACGCAATCGACCCGATTTCGCTTTCCTGCGGGCGTGAATCCGCCCTGGGTGCTTCGCTTCAGCGCATCGACGGTGCCGATTTATCAGCTTGCTCTCTCGAGCGACTCGCTCTCGCAATCGGAGCTCTACGACTACGGCATATTCCGGATACGGCAGAAGCTATCGGTCGTTCCGGGCACGCTGCTGGAGGCGCCTCATGGCGGCGTGGTGCGGCAGATCATGGTGGACCTGAATCAGCAGGCGCTGCTATCGAAGAGTCTGACGCCGACGGACATCGAGAACGCCATCAGCAACCAGGACGTGACCATGCCGACGGGGTCGATCAAGATAGGCGGGCGTGAGTACGGAACGAGAGTGAACAACAGTCCGACCGATGCGCTGGCCTTGAACGACGTTCCTATCAAGGTCGTCGGCAGCTCGGTGATCTTCATGCGCGACGTTGCTCACGTGCGCGACGGTTGGATGGTGCAGCAGAACCTCGCGCGCGCCAACGGCAAACCGTCGGTACTGACCCCCATTTATCGAAGCGGCTCCGTGTCGACACTCTCGATCATCAACCAGATCAAGAACGACATACTTCCCGCAGTGCGGGCCGCCGCGCCAAAGGGCATGACGATCACGGGTCTGTTCGACCAGTCCGTATTCGTTCGCGCAGCAATCAATGGTGTGGTGCGGGAGGCCATCATCGCCTCGCTTTTGACTGCGCTGATGATCCTGGTTTTCTTGGGGAGTTGGCGCAGCACGCTGATCATCGCGATCTCGATCCCGCTCTCCATTCTGAGTTCCATCATCGTCCTGGATGCGCTCGGGGAGACGCTGAACACGATGACGCTGGGCGGCCTGGCGCTGGCCGTGGGTATCCTGGTCGACGACGCGACGGTCACGATCGAGAACATTCACCGCCACATGAGCGCGAAATCGCTCTACGATGCGGTGTTCGAGGGAGCCTCGGAGATCGCGGCGCCGACATTCGTATCGACGCTGACCATCTGCATCGTCTTCGTTTCCGTGGTCTTTCTCACCGGGCCGGCGAAATATCTCTTTACTCCGATGGCGCTGGCTGTGGTGTTTTCCATGATGGCCTCGTACCTCCTGTCCCGCACCCTGGTGCCCACGCTGGTCAACCACATGCTGGCGGGCGAGACGCATTTCTCGGCAGAGGCGCCCGACCAAACCGAAGAGGACCCGCGGCCCTCCTGGTTCGTGCGCTTCAACAACGGGTTCAATGCGGGCTTTCTGCGCATGCGGAGCCGCTACACCGGCCTGTTGAGGGGCTTTATCGCGCACCGGCGGGGCGCGCTGATCGCCTGTGCATGCGTGATGGCGACCGCCTTCGTATTGCTGCCATTTATCGGAAGGGACTTCTTTCCCAGCGTGGATACCGGCCAGTTCCGCCTGCACGCACGCGCCATGCCGGGAACGCGGATCGAGGAGTCGAGCGTGCTGTTCAGTCAGGTGGAGCAGAAGATCCGCGGCGTCATCCCGGCGAAGCAGCTCGACCTGATTCTTGACGATATCGGTCTTCCCCAGGATCCGATCAGCTTCACCTTCGGTTTCACACCGAACGTGGGAGCCTTCGACGGAGAGATCCTGGTTTCGTTGAGCAAGGACCATGCGCCGACGCAGACTTACATCGAACAGCTGCGAAGG
This sequence comes from Bryobacteraceae bacterium, assembly GCA_049521275.1. GTDB lineage: Bacteria > Acidobacteriota > Terriglobia > Bryobacterales > Bryobacteraceae > Palsa-187. The sequence continues at coordinate 2,883 of JBEKOZ010000565.1, forward strand.
GTGCTGCCAAAGGCATTTCCGTCGATCACGTTCTACTTCGAGCCTGCCGACATGGTGACCCGGATTCTGGACTTTGGCGTGACCGCACCTATCGATGTTCAGGTGCAAGGCACAGATGCGGGAAACTTCGACGTGGCGCGCGATCTGCGCCGCAAGATAGCGGCGATACCGGGCGCGGTCGATGTTCATCTGCAACAGGTGATGGACGGCCCCACCTTCAAGATCGACGTCGATCGAACGCGCGCGGCGCAGTTCGGCCTGACTCAGCAAGATGTGTCCAACAGTCTGTTCGTGTCCATGGCCTCGGGCTACGCGGTCGCACCCAATTTCTGGGTCGACCCCAAGATGAATCTCACCTATACGGTCACGGCACAGACACCGCAGTACCGGCTGGATTCGTTGAACATGCTGAGGAATACACCGATTCCCATCAGGACTCTGCCGAATCGCTCCGAATTGCTCGGCAACATGGCCACCATTACTCCTTCGTTCGAGCCGATCGTCATCAACCACCACAATGTACAGCGCGTCTATGACGTGCTGCTCAATACCCAGGCGACCGATCTTGGGGCGATCGCGAAGAAGGTGCAGAGGGTGGTGGACGAGGAGCAAAAAAAGCTCTCTGCGGGCAATACCATCGAGGTGCGCGGGCAGGTGGAGAGCATGAATGAGGCGTTTACGCGCCTCGGCATTGGCTTGGTCTTCGCGGCCGTGCTGGTCTATCTGTTGATGGTCGTCAACTACCAGAGCTGGCTCGATCCGTTCATCATCATTTGCGCCCTGCCCGGGGCATTTTGCGGCATCGTCTGGGCGCTGTTCCTGACGCAAACGACCTTCAATGTGCCCAGCCTGATGGGAGCCATCATGTCGATCGGCGTGGCGACGGCGAACTCCATCCTCTTGGTGACCTTTGCCAAAGGGGAGCAGACAGAACGCGGTCTCACGGCTGTCGAAGCGGCCATCTCAGCAGGCTCCACGCGTCTACGACCCATCATCATGACGGCCTTCGCGATGATCGTCGGCATGCTGCCGA
>JBEKOZ010000566.1:0-5116 GCA_049521275.1 Bryobacteraceae bacterium
AACCCAAGTGTGAACAACTGCATCAGTTCGCGTGCGTAGTTTTCGTTCGGCACGGTGGCGGCCTTGGCGTTGGGCTTGTTATTGTTGGCCAGGTTTAAATACCTGCCCATAGCCGGGCTCAAGGTCACCGCGCGGATCAGGTCGCGGTAATTGCCGAACGCGTTGTCGCGGAAAATTCGCCAGTAGGGCGGATAAGCGTAGGCCTCCGTCACCCCCGATTGCTGAGAAACCACCCAGATCTGGCTCAGGATAAGCGCCACGCGCTGCCGCAGCTGGTCCTGGCCCGTCACCGCGTTCTCGAAGAATGCCGCCTGCACCGGCGCCAGATTGTTGTTGTTCTTTCCGGCGGAATCGAGAATCGGCTGATCGGGCAAGTCCGACGTGTTCAACGCGAACTGCGCCGTGAGCCAGTCCGCGTATCCCATCGTCTGCACCTGCGCGATGGACGCCGGTGTCGGTCCCCAAGTGGCCTGATCGAGAAATCGCGCCGCAGCCTGGCCGAACACGCTGGGACCGAGAAGCAGCGCCATGAAAACTGAGGAGTACTTCATACAGATCCCTGAACCCGCCCCATTCGAAAAAGTGTCCCGCAACTCGACGCCCGCATCCGTGTTGCGTGTCCGCATGCTGACGCATGGCGGTTCAGGGTCATTTTCTGGCGCTGGTGGGGCCGGTCTTGAGCCCGCAGCCTCGCTTTAGCGGGCGTTCCCGATCCAGGGCCCACTTTCTCCGCAGCCTATGGCGCACAGCTGTCCAGCCGCCGCTCGCAGCCGCCACTGAACCGCCATGCGTAAGCATGCGGACCTTTAAGCCCTCATCCACGTCGAAAAAGAGCGTTTTATGGTCATTTAAGCTATCATAACGATGCGCTTTGCGGCTCCATCTTGCATCTCTGGTCGAGGATTTCAAACGCCACGGCGACCAGATCGCCGTCGTCAGCCGCCAGGGTCTGCGCCAGGAAGTAACCTCTTATAGGAGCCTCGCCAGCCTGTCCGGCCGCTTCGCTAACTTGCTGGAATCGCGCGGAATCCTCAAAGGCGACCGCGTTCTGATCTGGGGCGAAAACGGCGCTCCCTGGATCGCGGCGTTTTTCGGCTGCATTCTGCGCGGCGTCATCCCCGTTCCCATCGACCTGGCCGGCTCTGAAAGCTTCGCACGTCGAGTGGCGCAAGAAGTTGATCCTAAGCTGGTTACAGGCAGCCGCGAACAGCTCAAGTCATTTGAAAACGCCCTGGCCTTCGAAGATTTCGCCTCGCTCCCGGCAACTCCCGCAGGTCCGATTGATGGGCTTTCAGAAACCGATCCGGTCCAGATCGTCTTCACCTCCGGCACCACGGGCGATCCGAAAGGAGTAGTGCACACGCACGGAAATATCCTTGCCAGTCTTAGGCCTATCGAACAGGAGATGCAGAAGTACTTGAAATATGAGCGCATCTTTCACCCGCTCCGCTTTCTCCATACCTTGCCGCTAAGTCATGTGTTTGGGCAGTTTATGGGCATTTGGATCCCCGCGCTGCTGGCTGCCGAGGTGCACTTCGAATCGCGCCTGATCCCCAGCGAAATCATTGAAACCATTCATAATGAGCGCATTTCGGTGCTGGTGGCCGTGCCGCGCGTGCTCGAAATCTTGCAGACCCATTTACTGCAACGTTTTGATCTCAACATCCAGAAAGCAAAGGCATTTCCAGCCTGGCGGCGCTGGTGGGAATTTCGCGCCGTCCATCGGGCGCTGGGCTTCAAATTCTGGGCGCTCATCTGCGGCGGCGCGACCTTGCCAGACAGTCTCGAACAGTTCTGGAACACGCTGGGATTCGTTGTAATTCAAGGATATGGGATGACGGAGACGGCCGCGCTGGTCAGCCTGAACCATCCCTTTCACGCTTCGCAAGGCAGCATCGGAAAAGTCCTGCCGGGACGAGAAATCCGGCTCGGCGACGACGGCGAGATTCTGGTCCGCGGCGATACCGTTTCGAAGGCCACGTGGCAGCATGGAAAGCTCGAAACTCAAGACTCCGAATGGCTTGCGACGGGCGATCTGGCCAGCTTGGATGACACCGGCAACCTGAAATTCCGGGGGCGAAAGAAAGAAGTGATCATCACTGCCGCCGGCCTTAACATTTATCCCCAGGATCTCGAAGCCGCGCTCCTCAAACAGCCCTTGATTAAGGCGGCGGCCGTCGTCGAAGTCGACGGCGAACCGATGGCTGCGCTGGTTCTGCGCGAGCCGGGCGACGCGGCTGCGGCGGTGCAGGCGGCGAATGCGGATCTGGCTGGTTATCAACAAATTAGACGATGGATGGTATGGCCCGATCCGGATTTGCCGCGCACTTCCAGCGGGAAGGTTATCAAGCGCGAAGTCGCTGCCGGGTTGCATGGGACCGCGCCGCGCATGCTGAGCGGATTGATCGAGCAAATCACGGGCGCGGTGCCGGATTCAGAGGATCTCGGCCTCGACAGCCTCGGCCGCGTGGAGTTGCAATCGGCGCTCGAGAGCCAGCTCGGCGTTGAAATTGACGATGCGGCCTATAGCCAAGTCCATACGCTGGGCGAGCTTAGAGGGTTGCTGAGCGGCTCCGCGAAGCCGGAATCGCGTGACGAGAACATTTACCCGACGTGGCCGTGGTCACGAGTCCAACAGGCGATCCGCGCCGCGTTCATCGAGCTGGTGATGAGGCCTTTAGTGGCGATTTTGGGTAACCCACGTGTCGAGCCGGTGCAGCCGGTCGGAAAGCCTATCCTTATTATTGCGAATCATGTGAGCGTTTACGACGTTCCTCTTATTCTTTATGCACTTCCGGGCCCGATGCGTCGCCGCGTGGCGGTGGCCATGGCGGGAGAAATGATTCTCAATTTTCGCAAGGCGCGAAACCTGGGGAACTGGTTCCTGAATCTGTGCGGTCCGCCGGCGTATCTGCTGATTACCGGGTTGTTTAACGTGTTTCCTTTGCCGCAGTTAGTCAATTTTCGGAAGAGCTTCGCGCATGCTGGGCGCGCCATGGACCGGGGGTATCACGTGCTGGTTTTTCCTGAAGGAAGACGTACGGAAGATGCGTTAATGCATTCATTCCAGAAAGGTTCTGGGATGCTGTGGAGGGAATTGCAATGCGACGCATTGCCGGTGTACCTGGGCGGCATGAGCACGGGGAAGTGGTTCCGCTCGGGCGGGTTATCGGTGCGCGTCGGCAAGCCAATTCCTTTCAATGATCTGGATTCCGCAGAGGCCAGCCGTGTTTTGGAAGAGGCGGTAAGATCGCTCATGGATTAAAGCAACCGCTCCCTTTGGTCACGGCTCGGAAGCAGGCTCTTCGGAGCCGTGACCGAAGGGAGCGGTTGCTTACTTGAAGCGGACGCATACGAGCGTCTTCTCATCGCGAGCGTACAGGCGTCCATCGGCCAAAGCGGGGTACGCCCTAACCACTTTGTTTAGAATAGTTGCATGGGCGATTGGATGGAACCCTTCAGGACTGGCCGGCGCTAAAACCAGCTCGCCGTTTTCGCGCAAAATCAGCAGACGGTCGCCCGCAAGGGTCACGGTTCCGGCACCATAGCCGTCGACGTCCCATATTACTTTTCCGGTGCGCAGTTGGACGCAGCGCAAGGCCTGTCCTTCCTCCTGGCGGCCGTGGAAGCCGTATAGGTAGCCGTCGCGGATCACGCACGTGGAGTAATGATTGGACATCGAATCGTCATTGGCCCAGATTTTCTGATACTGAGAGCCGTTCACTTCGAGCAATGCCGCGCCGGTTCCATAGCTGGCCGAGACGAACACCTGATTGCCGACGACCAAAGGCGTCGCCGCATTGACCGACGCCGAGGAGCGGGAGCGAAAGGGGAACGAAAAGCGCACCTGGCCGTTGGAGGGGTCGAGGTCGACCAAGCCGGCTCGGGTGAAAAAGAAGGCATGGCGCGCGCCCTCATCGGTGGTGGACTTCCACAGGACGGCGCCGGTTTTGGCATCGAAGGCGACAATCCCCGCGCCCGCGCCGCCGACGTTGACCAGCACTTTTCCGGCTTCGACCAGGGGCGATCCGGCGGCTCCGAACCAGCCCTTCCTGACGCCGAATTGTTTGATCGTTTCGACACTCCAGCGTTTTTTCCCGGTGGCGAAATCGACGGCGGTCAACACGCCTTGCGCACCGAAGGTGAAAACCGCGCCGTCGGCGATGGAGGGCGCGGAACGCGGGCCTTCGTCGAAGCCGAAATCGTCGCGGTAGGTGGTGGGGGAATCGTAGGACCAGATCTTGGCGCCGGTGGACGCGTCGAGGCAGTCGATGATTTCTTTGCCGTTCGCGCGGTAGAAGAAAATCAGTTTGCCGGACGCGACTACCGGGGCGGCGAATCCTTCTCCTGCGTCTTTGTGCCACAGGATGGTGGGAGGCCAGGTCACGGTTTCGGGAGAAGAGCCGTTGCGCGCGGGGCCTAAGAATTGGGGCCAGTCGGTGGAAAGGGCCAGGAGTAAGAATCCAAAAAAACGCAGGGGCATCTGGGGTTCAGTATACGGCGGGGTGAACGTCGGACACCGGGCCTCGCCACGAGTGGCGACGCGGCACGCCTGGGGGCGCGCGCCACAAAGCACGCACACATATAATGCTGGTTTCTCTTTTGTTGATGGGGTGCGGGCGGAAAAGTGCGCCTAGTGTTGAGACGCAATTTGAACGGATGATGACGGGGGCGGCGCTGGGGGGGAGGTCGACACTTGATGGCAAGGAGGGCTTTCGGGTGAAGAGCGATATTCCATCGACCGGGTGACCAAGCTTACAGGGGATGTGTGGATGTTTCAGGCGCGCATGAAGCTGGAGGGGCATGAGATTCCGGTGCCGATTCCGATGACCGTCAAATGGCCCGGGGACACGCCGGTGATTGAGGTCACGGACTTTATCGCGACCGGTACGCGGGGACCTGGAGCGGGAAGGACCACGGGGGGCAACTGTTCGGGACGATCGTCCATAATAAATGAACGCCATGCGTTTCATTTTTCTACTTGCCGCTGCTTCCGCGTGTCTGGCTGAGACACGCTTCGATATTTCCTATCCTTCGACGGCCCATGCGGGACCGGTTACGGGGCGCGTGTACGTGATGATCACGCGGGCGACGGATCGGGAGCCGAGGCTGCAAG
>JBEKOZ010000567.1:0-3908 GCA_049521275.1 Bryobacteraceae bacterium
GGAAGCTGCGCGCCGGGAGGTGGCGCTTTTGTTAGGTTGCGAGCCCAAGGAAGTTGTGTTTACCAGCGGCGGGACCGAGGCCGACAACCTCGCAATCCTGGGCTCCGTCCACGCCAAGGTCACGCCCTTCGACAAGCATGTGATCACCACCCAGATCGAGCATCCCGCCGTACTGAACACCTGCCGCGAGCTCTATCCTTCGGGTGTGAAGCTGACCTACGTTGCCCCTGGTCCTGACGGCGTAGTGGACCCCGACGACATCCGCCGGGCCATGCGGCCCGAAACGATGCTGGTGAGCGTGATGCACGCCAACAACGAAACGGGCGCAATCCAGCCGATCGAGAACATCGCGGCCATCGCTCATGAAGGTGGTGCGCTCATGCATTCCGATGGCGTACAGGCTGCCGGTAAGATCCCGGTCAACGTTCAGGCGCTCGGCGTGGATCTCTATTCCATCAGCGGCCACAAGTTTTATTCCACCAAAGGCATCGGCGCGCTGTATGTGAAAAACGGCACCAGGCTGCGAGCCATCCAATTTGGCGGCAAGCACGAGCGAGAACGCCGTCCCGGTACGGAAAACGTTCCTGGCGCTGCGGCCATGGCCAAAGCGGCGGCGATAGCTCACGCTACTCTGCCTATTGAGCCCCTTCGCCTGGAGTCTCTGCGCGATCGTCTTGAAACAGGAATCCTCGCGCGTGTTCCGGACGCTGGCTTAAATGCCGGCGTCCGCGCCCGTATACCGAACACCAGCAACATATATTTCGACGGCCTGGAAGGCGAGGCCCTGGTGATCTCGCTCGATCTGAAAGGTTACGCCGTTTCGAGCGGCTCGGCGTGTTCCAGCGGCGCCGTGGAACCGTCGCACGTGCTGCTAGCCATGGGCCTCGCCCCGGAGCGCGCGCGCGCCAGCTTGCGTTTTTCTCTGGGTGCTTCGAATAATGAAGAGCAGGTGGACGGGCTGATCGAAGCCGTGGCCGCCTCCGTCGCGCAGTTGCGCAAACTTTCGCCTACTTATACCAGTGCCTGATCCAATCATTTCTGAGTTTTCGGCCGGGAACGAATCTCCAGTCGCCGTGGCCATGTCGGGCGGCGTGGACAGCTCCGTCGTCGCGGGATTACTGCAGCGTCAGGGCCAGCGCATTGTCGGCTTGACCATGCAGCTCTGGAATCAACGGCGATTGCCGGAGCTTGCGCAGGAAGGCGGCGTCACCGGCCGCTGCTGTTCTCTCGATGACGTGTACGATGCGCGCTACGTCGCCCAGCATCTGGGCATTCCTTATTACGTCGTCAATTTCGAAGCCGGCTTCGAAGAACAGGTGGTAAAGCCGTTCATTGACGACTATCTCAGCGGCCGCACGCCCATCCCCTGCACGCTCTGCAACAACTTCATCAAGTTCGATCAGTTCCTCGACATGGCTCAAGGCGTGGGCGCCGAGCGCATTGCGACGGGCCATTACGCGCGCATCGGCTTTGACGACGCGACGGGCCGCTATCAAATGAGCCGCGGCGTGGATCACTCCAAGGATCAGACCTACTTCCTCTTTGGCCTGAAGCAGGAGCAATTGGCGCGAACCGATTTTCCGCTGGGCGGATTCACCAAGCCGCAGGTACGCCAGCTGGCGCGCGATCTGGGCTTGCCTGTTGCCGCGAAGCCCGATAGCCAGGAGATCTGTTTCGTACCCAATGGCGACTATGCCGCGTTCATCGATGCGTATTTCCGCGAGCGCGGCATCCCTGTCGAAAAAACGCACGGCGAGATTCGCGATGCCGACGGCCGGGTATTGGGCGAACACTCGGGCGTCCATCACTTCACCGTAGGCCAACGGCGCGGGCTGAAGGTAGCGGCGGGTGAGCCGCTCTATGTCATCGCCACCGAACCAGCCTCCCAACGCGTGATCGTAGGCCGCAATGAGGATCTGCTGCGCGCCACGCTTACCGCCAAAGACATGAACTGGATCTCGATCGCGCCGATCAACGCGCCGATTCGCGCGCAGGTCAAGATTCGCAACAAGCACGTGGCTGCCGAGGCGACCATCTCGCCCACCTCCGATCCCGGGCGCGTCTCCATCCGCTTCGATGAGCCGCAGCGCGCGGTCACGCCCGGCCAGGCCGCGGTGCTTTACGATGGCGACCTTGCTTTGGGTGGTGGTTGGATAGAATAGCTAAGTTTCTCCTCTGGTTGCTGGCCCACGCACCTCTCGGGTTGGCCCGATTCTACGCCACCTTCCTAGATCTCGCCATCCCGCGCCTGCGTCGCACCGCGATGCGCAACCTGGAAATGGCGTACCCGCAGAAATCGCTGACCGAACGCCACGCCATCACCGACCAAGTGTTCCGTTCCATCGCCCGTCTGATCTGGGTATTCGCGCGTTTCCCGCAGTTTGACGCTCAAAACATTCATAACTTAATACGTTACGACGGTCTGGAGCACTATCTGGAAGCCAAAAAGGCCGGCCGCGGCATCCTCTTCGCCACCGCCCATTTCGGCAACTGGGAGCTCAGCGCCTTCGCTCACGCGCTCATGACGGAGCCGATGCATATCATGATCCGCCCTCTGGATAATCCCGGTGTCGATCGCCTGGTCGAGGATCGTCGCCGGCTCTCAGGCAATCACCTGATCGTCAAATGGGACGGTGCGCGGGCTGTCCTGCGCGCCCTGCACCAAAACGAAGCCGTGGGGGTTCTAATCGATCAGAACACTTCGCTGCAGGAAGGCGTCTTTGTCGACTTCTTTGGCACTTCCGCGTGCGCCAACACAGCTTTCGCTAAGATCGCGGCCAAGACCGGCGCGGCCGTCATCCCCGGCTTCGCCGTCTGGTCTGAAGAGGAAGCCAAGTACATTCTCAAATTTTATCCTCCACTTGAGATTTCCGGCGATGCCGCCGAGGATACCCGCCGGCTGCACTCGGTTCTCGAGAGTGTCATCCGCGAGCATCCCGGTCAATGGCTCTGGATTCACCGCCGCTGGAAAACCCGCCCACCCGGTGAACCGAATCTCTACGACAAGACTTGAAATGTTTCTTTCCAAACATTTGATCCTGTTTGTGTTGTCGGCCTCGATCCTCTGTGCGGAATGTGATCCGCCGCACTATCGGGAGAGTGCGATATTCGCGGTCTCAGACTCGGTTTTCGTCCAGAGCATCAGTATGCCCTTGGTTGATTTCACCCCGGGCAAGCTCGTGTGCCTGGCAACCAGCCTGAAAGAACGCTACCGGGATTACCACTACATTACGATCAATATCTTCAGTTCGCACGAGGCGTCCCGGGCTTTGATCTACGGGCAAGAATCGAACCGCGAGACCATGGCGACCTTATCGCAGATGCATGCGGAGTATAGCTTCGACGCCGACAAGCATGAGGACTACGTTGAGATCATGCCCACGGGGGCCCTCCCGGGCTACTCCTTCCCTCGGCCCGGACCTTTCAGCACAAGAATCGATTTGCCGGCTGAAACCACGCCGCATTGCAAACTGGAAATCGACAACCGGTGCTTGATCGCTCTCGAACAATTCCCTTATCCAGCCGAACTGCTCAAAAGCCAGCCCTCCGGTTCGGTCACCCTAACCGCGACCATTATCCGCGCGGGCAAGGTGGACCACATTCGAGTAGTGAAGGCCGAATCCATCCCGGCAAGCGCGGCCATTCAAAACCTTTCCAGCTGGCGCCTGGAACCTGGACCACGCGAGGAGTCACTTCACATCACTTATTCGTACGCGATCGACAATTCGCTGCGTAAGATGGATGGAATGCAGGTCCAGTGGGCGCTCCCCAATGCCGTCTCGATACGAATTCCACACGAGTGAGATGTCGACGCTTACGACATGGTCCGTGTTGACACTGATACCCGTGCTGCTCTGTGCCCAGGACGGCGCGACTTTCACCGACGACGTTCGCGTCGTCAACCTCTT
>JBEKOZ010000568.1:0-3904 GCA_049521275.1 Bryobacteraceae bacterium
GGCCGATGTGTTGCATGAACTCGCGATCCTCGGTGGTGTAGGCATCGGGAGTGCAGGAGCTGAAGGCGATGGCGCCGTGAACGCCCCGGGTGGTGGTGAGGGCGATCCAGAAGCCGCTGCGGATATTATGCTCGCGATAGACTTCCATCAAGTCGGGGCGAAACCGGTTCTCGCGGGACATGTCCGGAACGTAGAGGGGCTGCCCGGTTTCGAGCAGAACTTCGAGCGGGCTCCCCTCGACGGGCCATTCCGTGGGGCGAGCCGGGTCGTGGCGGCTCAAGCCGGCGATGGACTTCAAAATGATGAGGCGCCGGGCGGCGTCGTAGCGCATCATCACCAGGTAATCGAAGGCAATGAGGGGGTGGAGCGCGTCCCACAGTGAGCGGGTCAGGGCGTCGCGATCGCGGCAGGCGAGGAGGGCCTCAGAAATCTGAAGGAGAGCGCGGTATTTGAGAGCGCTGTCGCCGGGCATGGGATCTCTTTTATGATATGCGGGGAAACCGCTCCCTGTGGTCACGGCGCGGAAAGCGATTGCTTTTACGTAACGCCGATTCCGAGCCGCGACCACAGGGAGCGGTCAACCGCCACTTACGGCGACTTGGTCATTTTCAAGTCGCGCTGGTGGTCGAGATAGGTTTCGCCTTCGGTGATCCACGCGGGAGCCGGTTCGTCCTTTAAATAGTGGCCGAACCACGCGAAAATACGGTGCTGATAGTCGACCTGGTCGGCTTTCTTGCGCAAGCCGTGATCCTCGCCTCCGTAAACCAGCAGCACCACGTTCTTCCTGGCGCGGCGCGCGATGTTGAACAGTTCCACTCCCTGATGATAGAAGACCGTCCCATCGGCATCGCCTACTTCGATCATCAGAGGCGTGGTCATGGTCGAGACGGCGAATACGGCGGAGTTGCGAATGTACGCCTGAAGATCCTCGTAGAGCGGGACCGCCATGCGCTGCTGGCCGGTTTCAATGTGGTCGGTTTCGGCGATGCCACTGCTCCAGTGGTGGTTGCCGTAGTTGCTGACCAGATCGGTGATCGGCGCGCCGGCGACCGCGGCCGCGAAAATATGCGTGTGCGTGGCCAGGAAGCTGGCGTCGAAGCCGCCCCAGGAGTGGCCCACGACGCCGATCTTATGTTCATCGACCGCGCCTTTTTCCAGCACCTTCTTCACCGCCGCGGTCACGCAGTCGGCCACCGAGAGGCCCGGTTCGCTGCGCGTGAAGACGATGTCCGGTTGCAGCAGGAAATAACCGTGAGCGGTGATCGCGCTGGCGCTATAGTAACTGCGCTCCGATGGCGAACTGTAACGATGCAGGCCATCCGACAGCCGCTCGTACATATAGACGATCATGGGGTACTTCTTGCCGGCCTCGTATCCGTCCGGATAGTAGAGCGATCCTTGTAACCGCGTTCCATTGGCCGATTTATAGTCGATCAGCTCGGAATGGGTCCACGCATATTTCAATTGAAAGGGATTGGTATCGGTGACGCGTTTCGCATCCTTCAGCTCTGGTCCGCCGACGAAAACGTTCGGCGATTCCTCGGCGGTTTGGGAGGTGTATTCGAAGACCGGCGCATCCGCAGCCTTGCCCAGCCGCTCGATGCTCTTGTCGGTCCAGATCAGCTTTTCGGGAGCGGCTGCGCCGGGGCGCAGCAACGCGTATCCGGACTTCTTCGACCAGATTCCGAACAGGCTCAGATAGACGGGTTTATCGAGGTCGATCGACTCCTCCTCGTGATCAAGGCGAACATAGCGGTAACGAATCTCATCCGCCGCGCCATCGGTCAAGCGAACGGCGCGGGAGCCGTCGGGCGATACCTTCCACATATCGAACTTGTCGTACAGGATCACCTCGGCGTCATTTCTAGTCCAACCGGCGACCCCGAACGGCGGCTTCGCCGGGGCTGTCGAGTCCGACTCCAGATTCACGAAGGACGTCTTAACATTCTTCGTAATGTTGACCGCCGCGCGCGTGGTCACGTCGATGACCCAGTACTGGTCGTGATCCAGATAGATCAGGTAGCGCCCGCCGGGGCTCGCCTCGAGGTAATGGTCTTCGCTCAGCTTCTCCCTGATCTTGGTGCGCTGGCCGTTCGCGATATCGACCAGATAAATATCCGCGGTGGGGCGGCCGATGCTCCGCTCCAGCGCATAATCCTTCCATTCGGCCGCATAAGCCAGATTGCGATGCTTCAGCGGAGTGACCTCCTCGGTCACCTCGTGGCCCAGTTGCGTGAACGTCCCCGAATCGATGTGCCACGCAGCCAGCATGTTCCGGCGAGCTTCCTGAGTGGCGTTCTTCGCCTGGTAGGCCATCACTTCGTTGTCGCGCCAGTGCCAGACCTCGACGGCGGGCTGGTCTTCCGCGTCGTCACTGGCCTCGTCGACGGCCTTGCCACCGCGGCCGCGTTTGGACTCCGGCGGTTTCGGATACCATGCGGCGACTCCGAGAAAGATCGTGGCGCCGTCGTCCGACCAGGAGGGTCGCCGGAACGCAACCGTGCGCAGACCAGCCGGAAATTTCTGGTCGGCGGTCGGGTCGTAAACGTGGCTGGACTCGGACGATTCGGCGACGTTCTTCCACGCGAGCACGCTGTGGGTCGGGCCGTCGTGCTTGTCGTCGGTTTTGGATTTCAGCGCGGCCAGGTCGGCGGCGTCTTTACGCCAGGCGAAATTGCTGTAGGTGGACGACGAGGAATCGAGCACCCGCAGCGACCCGCTCTGCGAATCGAAAACTTGAATGCCATTGCCGGTCTTATCCGGCGTGGAGATCGCCATGGCCAGCAGTTTTCCTTTGTGTTTCTGGTCCTGCCAGGCGAACTCGGCAACGTTACCGAAGGCCGTGTCGCGTCCCGTCGCGAGCTGGCGCACGATGAGTGTGGCGCCGGGCGCATCGTCGTCGGCGCCGTTGTTCCCTCCCCCGCGCCCACCACGGCCGCCGCCGCGTCCACCGCCTGCGCCGCCGCGGCCGCCTCCGCTGCCTTCCGGCGGATAGTGCCGCATCGCCAGCCAGGTGCCGTCAGGACTGAACGAGAAAGTTTGAATCGCGTCGATGACCGTTTGCTCGCCCGTCGCCAGATTTAGCAGGCCCAGCTTATCTTGAACTGGCTTCTCGTCCTTACGCATGCGCTCGGCCTGAGTTTCGGAGTAGCCGATGCTGAACGCGAGCCAGTGCGAGTCCCACGAAAATGCGGGCTGGGTTCCGAAAGCGGTGATTTTCGTCGTGCCCGCGGCGATGTTGGCGACGCGCAGTTCGTCGTTCCCGTTCGAGCGATTGACGGCGTAGGCGAGCCATTTGCCGTCGGGCGATAAGCCACCGGCGGGAGCGCCGCCACGGCCGCCTCCTCCGGAATCCAGCGTTTCCCACTGCCCGTAATCGGCCGGCGTGGGAGGAAGTTTCGTTTGCGCCGTGACAGGGAGGGTAGAGACAAGCCAGGTGCAGGCGATCGTGAGTAAAGTCGGGCGCATGGGAACAAAAGTATCACAGCAGGCGGGGATCATTGAACCACCACTTCCTTCTTCGTCTCCATCTGGTTATTGAGGAACCTCAGCTTGATAGGAAACAGCCCCACGGTGGACGCCGCCGGCCGTATTTTCTGCTCAAAGTTGGCCACGAACGCGGGATCGTCCCAAAGCCCCTCCTGCACCACGAACGAAAGAGTGGTTCCATCGCCCTTGGATAGCAGCACGGTGGCGTCCTGTTTGAAGAATCCGGCCGCCTGGAGCGCCTGGCCCAGATCCTTGGCCTCCGCCTCGGTCGCGGAGCCATAATAGTAAATCTCGCCCCCGTTCCCGATGAGCAACTGGCCTATGCCCAACTCCCGTTTCACTTCACGCTCGGTGTTGATCATACGCACTTTGAGGGGGAATCCACCCACGGAACCGGCGATCTCCCTGCCGATCT
>JBEKOZ010000569.1:0-3885 GCA_049521275.1 Bryobacteraceae bacterium
CGATTTCGTTCGCACATCTTTCACCGCCGCGCCCGGATCGGGAGTTGCCAAGGGTAGCGTGATCCCCGTGGTTTCGAGGCCCATGCGAGCCGCTAGGTTCGCCATTGTGATTCCAGCCTTGCCCGCGGGTACATAAAGCTGCGAGTCGAGATTCGACGGGACCGGCATGCGCGCCGTTCCGCGAAACAGCCCGTGCATCGTATATAAGGTCGCAAGGTCGAGATGCTGCGGCCCGGCCTCGGCATCGGCAGGCGCAGCCGTGGGCGGAGCCGGCGGAGTCTCGCCACTCATCGCCTTGTCGCTCACCGCCGAAACACCCGAAACGACCAGCTCATGAACGTTGGCAATCTTCTTGATCGCCGCGGCGAGATCATCGCTCGTCACGGAGCCTTCAAAAAACACGCGGTTAATCCCGGTCTTTCCCTTGAGATAAGTCAGCCCAACCGGCTTCGCTTTCACCGCGTCGGTAAGCGCAGTGAGCTTGTCGCCGGGGACCTTCCATAGATACGGCGCGCGTGAAGAGAAGGCTTCGGCGGCGGCCAGTAGTCCCGCATCGTCGTGCCCGAAGAGCGCCAGATTGCCGTCGACTGCGAACACGCCGCCTTCCTCCGGCTGCAAAGGATAAGGCGCGCTGATGCCGCCGACAAAAATGCGAGGACCGTCGTGCCGATCTTCGTTTGCAGGAATCACCAGCGGCGGCGTTAGTCCCGTGGACGAGAATCCCAGACGCGCGGCAATATCCGCCGCGGCCGCATTCTCCGCGGCGCTCGGATTGGCGGGAACGACAACCTTCCCCGCCACGAAATCCACGATCCCATCGCCATTCGTATCGGCGAGCATCCAGCCCGCCGCAAACGGATCGAGCAGACGATCCACCACCGGCGCCTGAAACCCCTGATTCGCTGGTGTAGCCAGCACGGCGAACAGCAGCAACCGAAAACGGATCGTCATCATTGCTCCCTACGGTTGGCGCTCGGCCAACACGGAACCGCCATGCGTAAGCATGCGGACCCACCGGTGCTCAGCGCCTATTGCAGATCGCCCTTCGGCATCGAACCCGAGATGAATTCTCCGATATCGTGCTTCAGCTTGGCGTGCGAATCCCCGTCGATATACAGCATGTGCCCCGCCTGGTAGAAATCCCAGGTGATCTGTTTGTGCATCTCCGGACTCAGCCCCATGTGGTTGAACGTGTACTCGACCGCGTAATACGGCGTCGCCAGATCGTAGTATCCGGCCGCAATCATCACCTTCATGTAGGGATTCTTCACCATCGCGTTGCGCAGCATGCTGGTGGTATCCCCGAACTGGTTGCCCGAGCCATAGTCCCACGGCTGCACGCCGCCGCTGGTGTAGTAATACATGTCCGTCTTATAGCCCAGCTCCTCGCGCATGTAGTGCTGGAAAATCGCCACGAACGGCGGCGTAATCAGCGAGCTCGAAGGATCGTACTCGCTGGTCTCGCCCGTATTCAGCGCCGATGGCCCGTGCAGGCGGCCATCGTAGCGGCCGATCGTCTCATGCTCGCCGCGCAGCAGTTGCCGCGTGAAGTGCCCGACGTCCCAGCGCAGATTCGACTCGTCGAGATAGTGCGCGTCCAGGCCAGTGAACTTCATCAGTTTCTCGATGGTCGCCTTCCGCTCGGCCGGCGGCAGGTCGTCGCCTTTCGCCAGCGCGGCGGCGTACTCGCCCTGCGCGAACGTTTCCGCGTCCTTCAAGAAAGCCTGTAGATTCTTCTTCTGCAAATCCGGAGACACCTTCTTGTGATACCAGGCGTCGGCCGCGTAAGTCGGGAACTCCAGCTGGAACACCAGATCGTCGCTGCGGCTCCAGATGGTTTCGAGGTTCAGCGTCGTGCCGATCAGCACCACGCCGTTGAACGCGATGCCGCGCTCGATCAGGTACCCGGCAATCCCCGCCGCGCGAAATGTTCCATAGCTCTCGCCCGCGATGTACAGCGGAGACAATTCGCGGCTGTTGTGCGTGATGTACATGCGCATGAACTCGCCCACCGATTGAATGTCGCCCTGCACGCCGTTCATGTGTTTCGCGACCTCCAGCGTCTTCGCCCGGCTGTAGCCCGTGCCCACCGGATCGATGAACACCAGGTCGGTCTGGTCCAGCCAGGTGTCCTGGTTGTCCTTCATCTGATACGGCGGCGGAGGCATGCTGCCATCGGGCATCAGCTTCGGACTGCGTGGACCCATGCCGCCCATGTGCACCCACATCGACGCCGACCCCGGTCCGCCGTTGAAGCAGAACGTCAGCGGCCGCCTCGTCAAATCGCTCTGGCCGTCGAGCGTGTACGCCATATAAAAAATGTGCGCCTCGGTCTCGCCGTTCGCCGGATTCTTGAGCGGCATCTGCGCGACCGTGGCCGTATAATTCAGTGTCTTGCCGTGGACCGTCACCGAATGATGCGTCACCACCGGCGTCTCGTCAATATCGCCGCCCAGCGCGGGACCGGGACCGGAAATGCCTCCCCGGCCGCGTCCACCACCGCCGGGAGCCGGAGCGGGAGGCGCGGGCGCTGTCGCGGGAGACGTCGTTTGCGCCGGTGCGGGAGTCTGAGCTGGAGCCTGCCGCGCAGGCTGTTGTTGGGCTTGTTGGGCAAGGAAAAGCGCGAGGAGTGGAGCAATCATTAGTAAATGATATGCCAATCCACAGTACAATTTTCTCAGGAGCCTTCGATGACCCTGCCGCGAACTCTTCTTGCGATCCTGTTGACAGCCTGCCTGCTCTTGCCCGCATGCCGCCGCCATCCTCACAGGGACGATCCCTTCAGAACCTGGATCTCGCAGTCCGCATGCTGACGCATGGCGGTTCCGTGTTCGTCCCAGCCTGCCGTTGCTGCACCCTGAACCGCCATGCGTCAGCATGCGGACAAGCAAGCCGGGACCCCCGTCCCGCGTCCGTCGTTCCCTTGCACGATAGGAGACAATAAAGGTGAATGATTCGCCGAACCATTTTATTTGTCGCTGTCGCCCTGCTGTGCCTGGCGCAAGATGACGGCGCCTGGAAAAAAGTAGACGCGCTGCCCGGAGTCGATTTCTCGGGACTTTCGAAGCCCCAACAGGAAGCCGTCCTCGCGGTTCTGCGCACGGAGCCGTGCGCCTGCGGCTGCGATATGAAGGTCGCCGAGTGCCGCGTGAAGGACCCCGCCTGCGGCGTCAGCCGGCGTCTTGCCGCTTTCGCGATTCGCGACGCCGCCGCCGGGAAAACCGAAGCGGCCATTCGCCTCGATCTCGATAAATACGCCAAAGAGCCGCCTCCCGTTCTGGACGCTGCGGTAAAACTCAACATCGCCGGAGCGCCGTTTAAAGGCCCCGCCGACGCCAAGGTCACCATCGTCGAGTTCTCCGATTTCCAATGTCCCTACTGCGCGAAAGCGGCCGGCGAAGCGGCACAACTGGTGCAGAAATTCCCGAAAGAAGTGAAGCTGGTCTTCAAACAGTTTCCGCTGGACGATCATTCGCAGGCCGAGCTGGCCGCCGAAGCCTCGCTCGCCGCGCAGGCGCAAGGCAAGTTCTGGCCCCTGCATGACAAGATGTACGCCAATTTCCGGCAGATAAACCGCGACCACATTTTACAATGGGCCACCGAAATCGGCCTCGATATGAATCGTTTTCGCACCGAGCTCGACGGCCACAAATACACCATGCGCGTCCGCGCCGAGGAGCAGGAGGGTGAAACCGCCGGCGTCGAGGGAACGCCGACGTTCTACATTAACGGCCAAAAGTTCAACGGCGTGTTCGAAGTAAAAGCCATCGCCCCGATCGTGGCCGACGAGCTCAAAAAATAGAATCCGATTTTCTCCGCGACTCTGCGTGAAAAATGCCCGGGAACAAAACCACCCCCGCCGGTGTCAAACTCCGTCATGCGCGA
>JBEKOZ010000570.1:0-4178 GCA_049521275.1 Bryobacteraceae bacterium
AATTTCGGCCAGTTTGTCGTCGGCAACAACTTCCTTGACTCCTCGCTGGTACCGGTGGGGCAGATCGCCCCCGGCATTTCGACCTCCGCCGTCTCCTCGGGATTTGTCTTCGTCAATGCTACCGGCTACTACGTCTCCTTGCCCTCGTTGAGCCAGACGTCGGACCCGGGAACGATCGAACAGGTGAACCTGACTACCGGCAGCGCGGTTCAGCCTACGGCTATGATCGAGGATCCGCTTCCTCCGGGGACGGCAACCACCACCACTCCGACGGGGACCACCACGCAAGTGTGCACCGGCTCGACATCAGGTGGAACAACGACCTCGACGTGCACCACATTTCCTAACACGGTGTCCACGACCACCCCGTCCGGATTCACGCAGAGCCTGGCGGCGCTGCCCTCGCAGACTTCGATGATTGTTCTGTCGACCTCCGGCTTCACCGTCCTTCCGTGGAACTATGCGGCTTCGGTCGCCGCGCCGCAGATCTAATTTCAGCCCCACCAATCTCGCCACCAGCGAGATTCCGTTGCCGACCGCGCTCGCCAACAGCTGCGTCACCGTCAATGGCCAGCCGGTGCCGCTCATCTTCGTCTCGCCGACGCAAATCAACGCGCAGATGCCGTTCCAGGCAGTGGGCGACGAAACCGTACTGGTGGTAACCCCGGGCGGAACCAGCGATAACTTTAATCTGGTCGTCCAACCGAATGCTCCCGCCGTTTTTCTGAGCGGCGTCGCCGGACCGGTGACCGACCTTCCGACGGTCATCCGTGTTGCCAACGGATTACTCGTGACAGATTCCAATCCGATCCATCCGGGCGATATTTTAGTCATCTACGCCACGGGCCTTGGCCAGTCCACCCCCGCGGGCGTGACCGGATATCCGGCCCCGAGTAGCCCGCTGTCGAACGCACTGACGCCGCCGACCGTAACGCTCGGCGGTGTGAACCTGCCGGTGCTTTGGGCCGGACTTGCGCCGGGCGAAGTGGGCGTGAATCAGATCAACGTTACCGTTCCGGGGAACGTGCCCTCCGGTCTCAGTCTCCCGCTGACCATCAATCAGGGCACCGGCACGATGAGCGTCGCCTTGCGGGTGATTCAGTAATTCGAGGTAAAGAGGACCTTATGAAAATCGTTCAAATACTTCTGGCAGGTTCCGCGATTCTGGCGCCGTCGGCATTGGCTCAGACTTGGGAAGTCGGCGGTGGAGTGGGTGGAGGTTTCTACACCTCGCAGGATGTAACCGCGTCCGGCGGGTCGGCCTCGGCGAAACTTCAGACCGGGATCGCGGGAGGAGCCTGGCTCACCAACAACTCCCTCGGCCACTGGAGCGGCGAATTGCGTTACGAGTATCAGATGGGTGACCTGGCGTTGAGTTCGGCCGGCACCACGGTAACCTTCGGCGCGCACACGCAGCAGTTCCACTATGATCTCCTGTGGCACGCCAGGCCGTCGGAATCGCGCATCCGTCCTTACGTCGGGGTGGGCGCGGGCGTCAAGCTGTATCAAGGCACCGGAGCGCAGGTGGCCTATCAGCCGCTCAGCAATTACGCGCTGCTCACCCAGCAGCAGGACCTCACCCCGCTGATCAGCGCCGGTGGCGGCGTTAAGTTTCAGATATCGCAGCACGTCCAATTACGGCTCGATGTGCACGACTATCTGACGCCGTTTCCGAAGAACGTGATCACCCCCAACGTCGGTGCGAGAGTCGGCGGCTGGTTGCAGGATATCGTGCCGATGGTCGGCATCAGCTACACGAACTAGCGTAAAGAGGTCCGCGTGGAATTGGACGCCAATTCGGAGAACATCAGCGCGCTGCTGGTGGTCGTGCTCGCCATCGTGGCGATGGCCCTGCTGGTGAAAAAGAGGTACGACAGCAATCTGCCCTTACTGTTTTACTTTGTCGCCCTGGTTTTTACCAACATGAGCGAGAAGAGCGTAAACCCGTACCTGTTGTTCATCGGCCTCGGCTTCGCGCTCCTGCTGCGCTTCGAATTCATGAACGCGGGGTTCGCGAAAGTAGTGGCCTTCCTGGCTACCGCCTCGATGGGTCTGATTGTCTACGTCTTCCTGGTCGAAGTCTTCGGCAGCGGCCAAGCCCCGTTTTAGACTCAGTTCTCCGACGGCTTCTCCGCGTGATCGATCACCAGGATCTCCATGGCCACCTTACGCGATTCGAGCCGCAGCCCGAGCTGTTGTTGCACCGCGCTGAAAATCGAAGGTCTGCTCTCCATGGCATCCGGCTTCACCGTTTCCGGCGCCCATTCCAGCTTCAGGTTGAACGAACCTTCCAGTCCCGTGCGGTCCACCACCGGCAGCTCCATTTGGCGCGACAGCACTTGGGCGAAGCGGTTCATCGTAATCACTTTGGCGTCGATCAGTCCCCGGCCATTCTCTGTAGTCGCCGGACCGTCCGCGGCTTTTTCCAGCTTCGGCCCGTTCTTTGCGACCTCCAGCACCAGCGCCTGAACGGTCCTCGTCTCGCGATGGACGACGAGCTGGAATCGTTCCGCCAGTAAGGTCCGCAGCATCGCCATCAGCACCTCGTCGTTATCCTCCGCCCGTTCGGACTTGGCGGCGATCTCAAAACGATCCGAATCCAACCAGGCGGGTCCGCCGGCGATCTGGTGCGGCCCGACATTGAATGCGCCCATAATGCAGCGCTTCAGTGTTTCGTTGCCGACAGTAACCCGCCCATGTCCGGTCGCGACTCCCGTGCTCCTCCCTGGCCCTGCCATGCTGGGCTTCACGGAAGCGACTTCAAATCGAGGAGCCGGGGCGGATTGACCGTACGCCGCGCCGGACAAGAGAACAAGGATGAGCGCTCGAACCATGGATGTCCCTCTATCGAACTGGCTGGTCCGCATGCTGACGCATGGCGGTTCCGAGGTAGCGCCATGCGTCACTTTGGCCGCCTTTCCCGACACTGTTCGAGCCACTGAACCGCCATGCGTAAGCATGCGGACATATGCGCCACAGAGCCGCCGCCTTTTTCCGCAGCCTGGTCAGCATGCGGACAGACGTCCCTTCTGCTAAGACGACAGAAGTGGTCGAACGTTGGGCCTGACTATTTCTCCACCGCGAGGCCGGCCTCATTCCACGCTCTCCACCCACCGTCGAGCGAAATCGGATTCTGATATCCCATCTTCTGGAGCGCATCCGCCACCAGCGCCGACCGGAACCCTCCCCCGCAGTACAACACCAGCGTTTCCGCCTTGTCCGGCACCTTCGTTTCGATGTCGCGCTCGATAATCCCTTTGCCCAGATGGATCGCGCCCGCCGCGTGTCCGGCCGCCCACTCGTTGTCTTCCCGCACGTCGATCAACTGATATCCCTCGCGCGGCATCTGCTTGAACTCCTCGATGCTGATCTGCTTCACGCGCGATTTCGCATCGTTCACCAGCGCCAGAAATCCTTCGTTATGCTTCATGACACTCTCCGTATCCGCGCTCCCGCGCCCGCCAGTTTCGCCTCGATTTTCTCATACCCCCGGTCGATGTGGTACACCCGGTCGATGCTGGTCTCGCCTTGTGCCGCGAGCCCCGCCAGCACCAGCGACGCACTGGCCCGTAAATCGCTCGCGAGCACTTCCGCGCCCGACAGAGCCGTGATCCCGGCCACAATCGCGCGGCGCCCGTCGAGCCGGATGTTCGCGCCCATGCGCGCCAGTTCCTGCGCATGCATGAACCGGTTCTCGAAGATCGTCTCCGTGATGATCGCGATTCCCTCGGCCTGTGTCATCAGCGCCATGAACTGCGCCTGCAAATCGGTGGCGAATCCGGGATGCTCCTCAGTCGTCATGTCGACGCTTCTCAGCTTCTTCCTGGCTCGCACGCGTAACGCGTCGGGCGCCGCTTCGGTCACCTCCACCCCGCAATCGTGGAGCTTCGCGATCAGCGCTCGCAAGTGATCCGGAGTACATCCCGTCACCGTCAAATCGCCCTTCGTAATCGCGCCCGCGACCAAAAATGTTCCCGCCTCGATCCGGTCGGCGATGATCGTGTGCGTCGCCCCGTGCAACTTCTCGACGCCCTTCACCCGAATCGTCGAAGTCCCCGCGCCCTCGATCGCGGCGCCCATTTTCGTCAGCAGATCCGCCAGGTCCACGACCTCCGGCTCCCGAGCCGCGTTGTTGATCACCGTTTCGCCCGCCGCCAGCACCGCCGCCATCAGCAGAT
>JBEKOZ010000571.1:0-3880 GCA_049521275.1 Bryobacteraceae bacterium
GTTTCGAAAAGCGATACCGTCCCTCCGCATTGGTGCGCGCCGACAATCCCTCTCCCAGCGAAACGGACGCAGCGGCGACGGGTTTGCCATTCGCGTCGCGAACCAATCCCTCCAAAGTAGCCACGCCTTCCTGCGCCATCGCCAGCGTACCGACGAGCAGCATCACTCTGATCATGGCAGCCGCTCCAGCGCCTTCCGCGCCTCCACATGATCGGGATGCTGCTTCAGCAACGCGAGCAGCACCTCCCGCGCCTTCTCCGGCTGATTTTCCAGGCTGTGAACCCGCGCCAGGTTCAAATAGGACTGATCGAACGCGGGCGCGACGCGGATGCACTCTTCAAATGTTGCCATCGCCTCATCCCGCCGCGCGGTCCGCAGATACAGGACGCCCAGATTGTTCAGCGCCTCCGGATACTCGGGTCGCAATTGCAGCGCCTTGCGCAGAAATTGATAGGTCCGCCCGGTATCGCCGGTTTGCGCGAACACCATGGCCAGGCTGTAATTCGCCTCGGGATCCTCGGGATTCACCGCCAGCGCGCGCTCCAGCATCTGGCGCGCTTCGTCGAAGCGCTTCATCTGGCGATACGCGTTGCCCAGGTTTTCGAGCGCCACGAAATGCCCGGGATCGATGCGCAGAGCCTCTTGAAAATATCCCGCGGCCTCGCTGGTGCGTCCGGTCCTTGTCGCCAGCAGGCCGAGGTTGTTGAACGCATTCGGCCTGGTTTCGGGATAGCTCGCCTGAAGCCTCGCCGCGCGTTCGAAACTATCACGCGCTTCACCGGTCTGGTCGAGCTTCAGTGCAACGCTACCCACGCCGTAATGCGCCTCCGCGCTCCCTGGATCGTCGCGAACGGCGAGGCGGAAAAACTCGCCCGCCTGATCGAAGTAACCACGCTGAAAAAACACCGCGCCGTAGGTAAGATAGTTCCGCCCGAATTCGTACGTCGTGGAAACCCCCGCAAAGGGCAGCGCTTTCCTCATACGTTCCGCGGCGGTCTGCGGGATGTGGACGCAGTCCTCCGAAACGCGCTCGGGATCGACGCGCCCCACATAAACCTTGGCCACGTCGCCCTTCTCGTCGATCAGAAACGACGCCGGCAGGCTGAGGTCGCGGTGCCGGTCAAACAGGTAGCGATAGAGAATGTTGTAAACGGCAGCCGCATCCTCATCGACATTCCCCACCAGCACTTCAGCGCCCCGCACTGTCTGGAGCCGCGCGTCCGGCTTGTTCAAAACCGATAGCAGCACCGCTTTGCCGCGCTTCGAAGACAACGTGCACGGGCGTCCACCCAGATCGGCAACAGAACACTCGGGAGCCGGAACCGGCGCCAACAGCCAGGTTTCCGTAGTGTCCGGGAGCCGCTCACTCTCCTCCGCCTTGCCAGCGTCGAACTCAGCGGCGAGCCGGCGAAACGGAAGCGCCCGATCCTGGTCCAGTTCGACCCCCTCCTCAATCACCACCCGATGATTCGGCGCCACGCCCTCCTTCAGGTGTTGCACCAGACCACTTGGCCAGCGAATCGACACTTTAATCCGGCGTCCCGTATCGTTCCCCAGCCCGAAGAAAAGTTCCTTGCTGTGCTGCGACAGAAACCCCGACCCCGCCTGCACCATTTTGGTGCGCGGCCCCGCCAGAGTCTCGATCGTCACCGCCGCGCCAATCGCATCGCGATTGCTTTTATTCCCTCGCAGCCGGATCGCGATCGCCGGAGGCAGATCCTCCATCACGTTCCGCAACAACCGCAGTTGTGGAGCATTGCGGCTCTTCAGAAACACTTCCTGCCGCCCGTCGTGATCGAAATCGGCCAGCGCGAACGCTCGCCCGTCCTCCAGAAAATCCAGCCCTACCGCGCCCGAAACGTCGGAGAAAGTTCCGTCGCGGTTGTTCGCATAGAACACGTTGCGCTCGTAGCCGCTCCAGGTGTAATCGGCGCGAATCAGCTCATTCACCACTTGCCAGCCCTGCTCATATTTAGGCGAAGGCCTGGCCTCATTGGGCGAATTGGCCACCACCTGCCGCCAGAAATAGCTGTTCAGGTCCTCGCGCCGCTCGCCCGACAGCATGCCGTTGGCGATGTACAGGTCGGGAAATCCGTCGTGATCGAAATCCCACGCATCGCTCGACCACGACCATCGCCCCACCCCCGCTCCGCTCGAAGCAGTCGCGTCCTCGAACGCGCCGTCGCCGCTGTTGTGGAACAGGCTGTTGCCCATGGCGTGTTTTCGATACAGCTCCCTGATTTTTTCGGAGGAGTTTTTCTGAAACGCCTCCTGGCGCGTGATTCGCTCCCCCGCGGCCGTCCACATGTCGGCCGAATAAAGGTCCTCGGCTCCGTCGTTGTCGTAATCGAACCAGGCGACGCTCATGCCCGCGCCCACATCTTCCACGCCCGCCTCCGCCGCGACGTCGGTGAATGTTCCATTGCGGTTATTGCGGTAAAGATTCTTCTTTCCGAAATCGTTGACGACGTATAAATCGGGCCAGCCATCGCGGTTGTAATCGTTCCAGCCGCAGCAGAAACTATAGCGCGTGTTGTTCTTATCCAGGCCCGTCTCCGCGGTCACGTCGCGAAACGTTCCATCCCGGTTATTGCGCAGCAGAAAATTCGGAGGCCCATTCTCCGCCGCGAAATAGGGCGCCGGATACTTGTATTGATCCGCGCCCTGATAATAAACGTACAGACAGAAATAAATATCCAGCCAGCCGTCGCGATCGTAATCCGCCGCGGCCGCACCCGTGAAGGTCCCTTGCGGAACTCGGGCGAACGGAAACGCGTCGGGCTTCAAACGAAATTTGCCGCCGCCCTGGTTCAGGAACAGCAGAGGCCCATTCGCTCGCACCACCACCAGATCCTGGCGCCCATCGTTATCGACGTCGATAAACAGCGCGCACGCCGTGTTTTCGAGAATCCCCACGCCGGATTGTTCGGTGATGTCCTCAAACGTTCCGTCCTTCCGGTTGCGATAAAGGCGATTGGGCAAACCCGCGGGCTGGCAAACGTAAAGATCGTCGAACCCGTCGTCGTCGATATCTCCCACGGCGACGCCGTTGTGTCCATAAATGTCGATCCCCGAAGCGCCGTCGAGCACCGTGCGCCAGTAGTCGACCCCGTGCAGCAGTTGACCGGAGTAGGACGCGTTGGCTCCGAATGCCGCGCGGCTCACGTCCGCAAAGCAGGGCTTCGCCGACCGGCTCCGCGTCTCG
Source organism: Bryobacteraceae bacterium (assembly GCA_049521275.1). Taxonomy (GTDB): domain Bacteria; phylum Acidobacteriota; class Terriglobia; order Bryobacterales; family Bryobacteraceae; genus Palsa-187. Next base: position 3,206 of record JBEKOZ010000571.1, read on the forward strand.
CCCGTCATCCGCCAGGCGCGGACGCGATCCTCAACCCAGTCGATCTCCCAGAAACCCACGCGCTGCTCGCGATGGAATCCCGGCCCCGCGCCGACCAGTTCATAGCGAACCACGGTCCGGAGCTGCGGGTCGATTCGAGTCACTTGAAACTCAGCGGTCAGGATTTTCGAGAACCCGCTCAGCGCGGCGCGGAGCTCGCCGATGAACTCGACCGCTCCTATCGGCGTCGGAGCGAATGTGATGCGCCGCACTTCGAGCGCGCCGGACCGCACCACGCGGGATTCGGCCGGCCGCATGGATGCTCCCGAGAAGCCAGGACCAAGCGCCTTCTCGATCGCGTCCAGACGCAGCGGAGATTCGAGCAGGCCCGCGCTCCAGCCCGCTAAAGCGGACGCGATGCCGTCGTGAACCTTCTCCAGCGTGAAATCGTCGAGCCCGGCCTTGGTCTTGAGCATCGCCCGATCGAGCGGCGTCTGCTCCCGGTAGTGAGGATGGAGGTGAAACCGAGCATCTTGCGCCTTGACGGGCGCAAACACGCCCAATCCAGCAGCCTGGCAAGACCGGATGAGAAGATTGCGCCTGCTGAGCGATGTAGTCTTCATCCGCAACTTTCGATAATGGTGAGCCGGGCGGGGCTGGCCCGTGCTCCAGGCGGACCGCTTGGTTCTCCACGAC
>JBEKOZ010000572.1:0-6061 GCA_049521275.1 Bryobacteraceae bacterium
AGCCGCGACAGGTGCGAGGTATCTCGCCATCCCCGAAATCGCCGCTCTTGTCGTCTCTGCGATCGGTGACGCCGACCGCCGACTCCTCCGCTACAAACTGCATTCCTTCGTGGTGATGCCGAACCACGTCCATCTTCTGGTGACGCCTAACGTGAAAGCTACGCGATGGAAAAGGTTTCACCGCCTACCAGGCTAACCGTATACTCGGTCGTACGGGCCAACCTTTCTGGCAGCGCGAAGGCTATGACCACTTGGTCAGATCAGACGAAGAGTTTGGCCGTATTCACCGCTATATCGAAAACAACCCGGTATCCGCGGGGTTGGTCAAGGAACCAGAGGCCTTCAAGTGGTCGAGCGCGTTCCCGAGTCCGCCTGAAAGGGCGGCCGCCGCCAGCATAGGCGGCCCCACAAACCCATAAATCAGCCCGAGTGGGGCCGCCCTTTCAGGCGGCTCCATATATCATGGTGTTTCCGAAATGAAGATCTCCATCCTCGACGACTACCACGACACCCTCCGCACCCTTGCCTGTTTCGAAAAGCTCGCACCCCACGACGTCACCGTCTGGAACGACCACGTTCAGGACGTCGATGTTCTCGTGGAGCGTCTGAAAGATACTGAAGCGCTGGTATTGATCCGGGAGCGCACCCAGATCCGCGCTCCACTTCTCGACCGCCTCGACAAACTGAAACTCATCAGCCAGCGCAGCGTATACCCGCACATCGATATCGACGCCTGCACCAGGCGCGGCGTCATCGTATCTTCCAGCCTGCATGCCGGCACGCCTTCTTACGCGACGGCCGAGCTCACCTGGGCCCTGATTCTGGCCGCCGCGCGCCAGATCCCGCAACAGATGGCCGCGCTTCAATCCGGCGCCTGGCAAATTGGCGTCGGCGGCACGCTGCGTGAAAAGACTCTGGGAATCTTCGGCTACGGCCGCATCGGAAGCGTGGTCGCCGGCTATGGCAAAGCCTTCGGGATGAACGTGGTTGTCTGGGCCCGGGAGGCTTCCCGCGAGAAGGCGCAAGCCGACGGCTACACCGCGGCGCCCGGCAAGGACGCATTTTTCGAGCAGTGCGACGTCATCTCCTTGCACATGCGACTGGTCGAGGCCACGCGCGGCATCGTCAACGCTGGCGACCTGGCTCGCATGAAGCCATCGGCGCTGATCATCAATACCAGCCGCGCCCCGCTGATCGAGCCCGGTGCGCTCGTGACCGCTTTGAAAAAGGGCCGCCCCGGAATGGCCGCGGTCGATGTTTACGAAGAAGAACCGGTCGTCACGCATCCCCTGTTCGGGTTGAAAAACGTAGTGTGCACGCCGCACATCGGCTACGTCACGCGCGAAGAATACGAGCTCCAATTCGCCGAAATTTTCGACCAGATCACCGCCTACTGCGCAGGCCGGCCGATCAACGTAGTAAATCCGCAACGGGACCGCTGATCGACATGTGGGGCGGGCTATTGAGCCGGCAGCCGCTCTCCGGAGCGGCTCTGTCTTCTTGCTACCAGAGAGCCTGCTTGGAAGCAGGCTGCCGGCTGAAGCCCGCCCCACCTTCGGTGGACCCCTTACTACTCGACCTCTTTCCCCATATACATCTCACTCACCAGCCCCCGGTGATTCTCGAGCACCCGGTTCCGCCGCACCTTCATCGTCGGCGTCAACTCTCCTTGCTCAATTGAAAAATCCCGTTCGAGAATCTTGAATTTCCGCACCTGCTCAAACGACGCGAGCTGTTTATTCACCGTCTTCACCGCCCGCTCCACCGGGCCGCGCACTTCATCAGGCGTGCCGTTCACGGTAAACAGCGCCGTCACATACGGCATCCGGTCCCCGATCAGCAACACTTGATTGATCGCCGGCTCGCGCTTCAGCAGCGCCTCAATCCGCGCCGGATAAATCTTTTTACCGTTCGAGGAAACAATTAGCTCCTTCTTGCGCCCCGTGATGTAGTAATACCCGTCCGCATCGCGCTCCGCGATGTCGCCCGTCATCAGCCAGCCGTCGCGCAATACCGCCGCCGTCGCCTCCGGATCTTTGTAATAACCCGAGAAAAGCGACCCGCCGCGCACCACCAACTCGCCGTCTTCTTCGATGCGCGCCTCAAAGCCCGGCAGCAGTTTCCCGACGCTCCCCGCCTTTGGCCGTTCAAAGGGGTTCAGCGCCACCACGCCGCCTTCGGTCAATCCGTAGCCTTCAATCAAGGGCATACCCATGGCTCCATAGAATTCCGCCAGGTCCTTGCTCAGCGGAGCCGCTCCGCTCGCGGCAAGTCTTAACCTTCCACCCAATCGCTCGCGAATTTTCGCAAATACCAGGCGGTCGAACAGCTTAAGCGAAGTTCGCATCCACCCCGGCACTTCCTTGCCCTGCTGCCTCCTCCGGCTCGCCTCCGATCCCAAGCCGATCGCCATGTAGAACAGCCGCCGCACCGGCGCCGCCTTCGCGGATCGGCAGCAGCTCTACCACCACGCGCTGCGCAATGTGCGCCGAGGGAAGAAACGCAATCGTCGAATCCTCGGGCGACAGCGGAAACACGGCCGGACCCATATCCATGTTCGCCACCAGCGCGCGATGGGAAACCAGCCCCATCTTCGGCTCCCCCGTTGCGCCCGAAGTCATGTACAACACGGCCATGTCGCACTCTGAAACCTCGGCGCGAATCCTCTCGAACACACCCGGATCTTCGCGTATCTTTTTCTCGCCCAACGCCCGCACCGAATCGTCGGTGAGCAGCACCCACCGCACGTCCAACGGCTCGCCCGCAGCATCTTGGAGAGCCTTCATGACTTTTTCGTTCTCGACAAAAACCACCGTCGCATCGGATGCCCGCAATGTTTTCACCTGGTCGGCGTAAGGCAAGCTGGTGTACAGCGCCGCCGCGACCGCGCCCGACGTCATGATGCCGATATCGGCCAGGTAAAACTCGGCGCGGGTCTCCGATGCCAGCGCGACCATGCCGCCCTTGGGCACGCCCATTTCGCGCAGGCCAACTGCAATCTGCTGAATGGTATCGCGATATTCGCGCCAGTTCCACGTCCGGTATTTTCCTCCACCAAGAGGTTGGTTGAGCGCTGGTTTTTCGGGGTATTTCAGAGCGGTTTCTTCGAGCACCGTGTAAACGGTCCGGGCCTTCATCGGGACAATGCTACCATGCTTGCAAATGCCGTACAGTCAAGAGATTGAAACAGCCCGGCGCATCGCCGACGTTTCCGCGAAACTGGCTTTGCGCCATCAAAAAGCGGGTGTTCAAGCCGAAAACAAACCAGACGATTCTCCCGTCACGATCGCCGACAAGGAATGCGAAAAACTGATCGCTAAAATGCTCGAAGAAGCGTTCCCGGAGGACGGGATTCTGGGCGAAGAAGGGTCGCGGAAGGAGTCCAAAAACGGGCGCCGCTGGATCATCGATCCTATTGACGGGACAAGGGATTTTGTGCGGGGAAATGCACTTTGGAGCGTTCTGATTGCGCTCGAACAGGACGGAGAAGTGCAGGCTGGCGTGGTGCATCTGCCGCTTCTGGGAAGCACCTGCTGGGGATCGCGCGGAGGGGGCGCTTTTCGCAACGGGATCCGGCTGCGGGTCTCCGATATCGATAAGCCGGAGAACGCGGTCATTTCGATAAACAGCCTTAATCGACTAAAAAGTAATCCAATCGGAGTCTTATTGTCGTCTTATTTGACCACGTTTTGGGCTTTTCGATGCCTGGGCGGAACTCCCGACGCAATGATGGTGGCCGAAGGCCAGATGGACGCGTGGGTCGAACCGAGGGTCGCGCCGTGGGACATGGCGGCGCCGCAGGTGATTTTGGAAGAAGCGGGCGCGGTGTTTTTCGCGTTCAACGGCAAGCGTTCGATTTACGAAGGCAACTGCGTGGGCTGCGCGCCCGGCCTCGAAGCGTCGATGCGGGACTACTTCACTGTGATCGCAACGCTTCTACAGGATCCACTCGACTAGCGCGGCGCGCTGGAAGCCAGATGGCGGCCAGGGCGACCGCGGCCAGCAGAATCGGGACCGCGATGAACACTGCTGGATCGAGCGCTTTGACTCCATAGAGGAAGCTTTCGAGGAAGCGGGTCAGGCCCAGCGACGCGGCTGTTCCGATGGACGCGCCGATTAGGACCAGCAGCATGCCTTGGCCGATCACCATGTTTTGCACGTTGCCCGATCCGGCTCCGAGCGCCATGCGGATGCCGATTTCGCGCGTGCGCTGTTCTACGCTGAAGGCCATCAATCCATAAATGCCGATGGCGGCGAGCAGGAGCGCCGAGCCACCGAAGATCAGCATCAGCGCCATGTTGAAATCCTGACGCGCGGTGGAGGCCGATTCGATTTCATCCATGGAGCGGATGTTGGCGACGGCCAGTCCGCCGCTGGCCTGGATCAGCTCGGTCTTGATGGCGGAGCTGAGCGAATGAGGCTCGACGCGGGTGCGGACCATCCAGATTGCGGGCTGGTGCAGGATGTAGGAAGTGAAGCCGTCGGAGGTCTGCGGGAGCGGAATGTAGATGGTGTTGCCTTGGGGATCGGTGCTGCGATCGGTGCGTTCCCGAACGTCTCCGGCGATGCCGACGATTTCCAGTGTTTCGGGTTTCGTAGCGGAGGATTCGGTCGCTGTCTTCGAGCCCAGGCTGACTCGCGCGCCGATGGCGTCGCCCTGGGGCCAGAATTCGCGTGCCATGGCCTGGTTGATAATGGCGACGAGCGGCGATCCGGCAACGTCGCGGTTGGTGAATTTGCGGCCGCGCAGGATGGGAATTTTGAAAACGTCGAAGTAGTCCGAGGATACGGTGGGCATGTTGGCGCGCGCGTGAAAGGTTCCGTTCAATGGACGATCGGCGATGACGAACGGCGCGTTAGGGACGCCGCCGATGGGCATGCAACAACCGGCGGCGACGGATTCGACTCCGGGCAGCGCGCGAATGCGTTCGGCGCTCGAATCGACCAGGCGAGCGAAGCCGGCGGTCTTCTGAAACCGGTCGCCGGTGAGAGACATTTCGAGAGTGAGCACGTTGTGGGTGTTGAAGCCGGGATCGATCGAACGCATGGAGAGGAAGCTGCGAATCAGCAGACCGGAGCCGATCAGCAGGATCAGCGCCAGCGAGACTTCGCTGACCACCAGTGCGGCGCGAACCCTGTTTTTTCGGGGCGCGGAGCTCAGTTCGATGCGCGAGGCATGGAATGCGGGAATCAGGCCGAACAGAACGCCGGTCGCGACCGAGAGCAGCAGGGTGAAAACGATGACGCGCCAATCCGCGGTGATGCCCGCTTGGCCGATGCGCGGGACATCGCCGGGGTTCAGGGCCAGCAGCGCGCGGATGCCGGCGATGCCGAGTAGCAATCCGAGGACTCCGCCGGCGAGCCAGAGCACCACGCTTTCAGCGAGCAGTTGGCGGATGAGGCGGGCGCGGCTGGCTCCGACGGCGATGCGGATGGCGATCTCGCGTTTTCGTCCAGCGGCGCGGACCAGCAGCAGGTTCGCGACGTTCGAGCAGGCGATGAGCAGCACGAAGCTGACGGCGACGGCGAGCAGCAACAAAGAAGAACGGATGTTGCGGTCGAGCACGTCGCGGATGGGCTCGGCGACAAAGGTGACGCCGGGAAGAGTGGTGCTGACGCCGGGAAACCGGCGGCGGAATTCGTCGGTGGCCAGTTCGAGCTGCGCCTTGATCATGCCGGGCGTGACGCCGGGACGAATGCGGGCGGCGACGGCGAAGTAGTGGCTTTGGCGGTCGCTCGCGGGAGCGATTTGAAAAGGCACCCAAACATCGATGGGCTGCGGCGACTCGGTCTCGACGCCGGCGGCGGTGATGCCGACGACCACATACGGAGCGCCGCTGAGCGAGACCGTCTTGCCGAGCATGGGCGCGCCGGCGAGCGCCCGTTTCCAGAAAGCGTCGCTGAGGACGACGAAATGGCCGGCGTTGGGACGGTCCTCCTCGGCGGTGAAGCCGCGGCCCTGCGCGATCGGGATGCCGAAGAGGCGGAAATAGTCGGCCGACACCTGCCCCATCTGGAGCTGCTCCGGCGCGTCGACTCCGGTGAGATTGATGGAGCCGTA
>JBEKOZ010000573.1:0-3878 GCA_049521275.1 Bryobacteraceae bacterium
CGTTGAATAAAGAGCGCGATCCCGCGTCCGACGCCGGTAAATTCATGAGCGATGCGGCTACAGCGTTCGCGGTGATGGCGCTGGCGTACTGATTTTGGCAGGGCACGGCCCTGCCCCACAAACCCGGCATGTTAGGCTTTGAGGATGATGCGCGGAGGTGCCGCGGCACTCCTTACTTTCATCGGGCTGGCGCACGCAGCGGCGCCGGACTTCCGTCTCGAAAAGATCGGCGACGGAATTTGGGCGGCGATTGTCAATGACGAGGGGCTCGCTGGCGGCAATGCCGGATTTGTGATCGGCGACGACGGAGTCGCGGTGGTCGACACATTCCAGGATCCGCGGCCCGCGCAGGCGCTGCTCGCCGAGATTCGCCGGCTCACGCCTCTACCGATCCGATTTGTGGTCAATACGCATTATCACCTGGACCACGTTAACGGAAACGACGTGTTTGCCGCGGCCGGAGCCACGATTGTGGCGCATCGCAACGTGCGCGCCTGGATGCGCACGGAGAACATCAAAATGCTCGATCCCCCGGTGACGGCGGCGCAGAAGGCGCGTGTCCAATCGCTTACGCTGCCGACAGTGACCCACGCGAGTCACATCGAACTGTACCTGGGCTCGCGCCGGATCGACGTTCGATATTATCCTGGCCACACCGGAGGCGATTCCGTTGTTTCCATCCCGGACGCCCGCGTGGTGTTCTGCGGCGACATGTTGTGGAAGGAGCACATACCGAATCTGATCGACGCCACCACCGGGGCTTGGGTGGAATCGCTCGAAGCGATGCAAAAAGATTACGGGCAATCGACGTGGGTTCCCGGGCACGGCGGGGTCGCCGGCGCCGGGGACGTTGTGACCTTTCGAAAATATCTGTCGGACTTGCGGACCGAGGTGCGCCGCGAACAAGCCGCCGGAAAATCCGGTGGCGCGCTGGGCGAGGCTTTGCTGCCGGGGTTGAAGTCGAAGTATGGTCGATGGGGTTTCTTCAACGACTATGCCGCCGCCGGTATCGAACAAACGGCGCAAGAGTTGTCGGGGACGAAAAGGCTTCCGCCAGATCGTGAGCGATAGTGGGACTCGCAGAACTTTGCTATTCCCATGTCACGCGGCAACGGTGTATGATATTCCAACAAGGTTATGAAAATCCTGCTTGCATCGATTCTGGTATTCCCTCTGGTGGTTCAAGGCCAGGCGCCGCAAGCTGCCCCGTCCGCAGAAACGGCGAGACCGGCCTCTGAAGAGGGCATTCCGGTTACGAGTCCATTGGTGATCTCCAAGTGCGGCGGTTGCCATACTAAAGATAAACAGGGCAAAATGCTGCGCATCTCCTGGGAGCGCTCGACGCCCGAAGGATGGGAAGAGGCCATTAAACGCATGGTCCGGTTGCGGGGCGTCAGCCTCACGCCGGACGAGGCCCGTTCGATCCTGAAGTATCTGGCCACCTATCACGGCTTGGCCCCGGAAGAGGCGAAGCCGATCATGTATTACGCCGAGCACCGGATTCAGGACGAAACCAACATTCCCAACGACACGGTGCGCGGAGCATGCGCGAATTGCCATCCGATGGCGCGCCCACTCTCCTGGCGGCGGACCGCGGACGATTGGAAATATCTCGCCAATCTGCATGTCGCCCTTTATCCGCAGGCCGATGAAGCATTCCGGCTGGGGATCAACGCCGGCGGATTCGACGAAGAGCGGCACCACCTGGAACCCGGCGCGCCTTTACCGGTGGACGATGCTCTCAAATATCTGAGTAAGACCGCACCGCTCGAAACGCCAGAATGGGCGGCCTGGCGCGCTCGCATGCGGGCACCGAAGCTGGCGGGAAAATGGATCGTCTCGGCGACCATTGCGGGCCGCGGCAGGTTTTATGGGGAAATGGAAGTGGTTCCGACAGGTGCGGACGACGAGTTCACCACCAGCTTCAAGCTGACGTCGGTGAAAGACGGCTCCGTCATCTCGCACACGGGGCACAGCCTGGTGTACGCAGGCTACGCGTGGCGCGGCCGTTCCAAGGGAACTCCGCCGGCCAACGCCGCTCCTGACGACCTGGGGAGCGAGATGCGCGAAGTGATGTGGATTTCGCCTGACCAGTCGATGGCTGAGGGCCGCTGGTTCTGGGGGCAATATCAAGAGTTCGGCTTCGACGTGAAATTACGACGCGGGTCGGCCGATCCGACTTTGATCGGCGCGGATCGATCGTCGCTCAAGACCGGCACCCAGGGGACGCGCGTTCGCCTGCTGGCGCAGAGCCTGCCCGCGCAGATCGAGCCCTCCGATCTGGACTTCGGAACAGGCGTGACGGTCCGCCGCATTGTTTCTCACACGCCGAGCGAAATCGTGGCGGAAGTGGACGTGGCCGCGGACGCGGTGCCTGGGAAACGGGACATCGCCTTCCGCCGGTCCGTACTACAGAACGCGATCGCGGTGTACGATCGCATCGACTACATCAAGGTGACGCCGGACTCGGCTCTGGCCAGGTTGGGCAGCGAACGGCATCCCAAAGGCTATCAGCAGTTCGAGGCGATCGCTTACCAGCGCGGCGCGGACGGGAAGTCGCACACGGCGGACGACGTGGAACTGGGACCGATCGACGTATCCTGGTCGGTGGAAGAGTTCTATGCGGTTTATGGCGACGATGACAAGGAGTTCGTCGGATCTCTGGGTCCGACCGGCTTTTTCACTCCGGCGTCGGATGGGCCCAATCCGCAGCGTAAATTCAGCCGCAACAACTACGGCGATGTCTGGGTAGTGGCAACGGCGAAGAATGAAAAAGACAAGGAAGGCAGGCCGCTGACCGGCAAGTCGTACCTGGTGGTGACGGTTCCAGCTTATGTGCAGTGGGATCAGCCGGAGGTGGGACGATGACCGCCGCGGACACCCGCGTGTACCATCTGGGTGAGTTTCACCGCTTTGACGCGGCCGGCGCGCGTTTCCTCTACCTGGTCCCGGCCGGTGCGATCTTCGCCGTGGACACGGCTGTCGGAAAACTGATTGACTGCCTGAGTGCGGGCGAATTGCCCCACGAGCGGCTGGTCGAGAATCTGGTGGCCGGCGGCTTGACCATCGCCGACGCGGAGGAGCTGGTGGCGGAGATGTATCACGCCAACGTGATCCTCGCCGATGATTCCAGGACGGAGGAGCCGCAACCGCTTCCCGACGTTTTCCCGATTCAGACGCTGGTGATGAACCTGACCAACCAGTGCAATCTGTCCTGCCAATACTGTTACGAGTTTGGCGCGGACAAACTGGCGACACCGGAAGGTAAGCCGAAGTTCATGGATCTTGAAACCGCCAAGACTTCGGTGGATTTTTTGCTGGCACAGTCGGGCGACCGGCGTTCCATTCACATCACCTTCTTCGGCGGCGAGACGCTGATGAATTTTCCGCTGCTCAAAGAAACGGTGGCTTACGCGAATGTGCGAGCCGCGGAGCAGGGGCGCCAGGTCGACTTCAGCCTGACTACGAACGGAACCCTGCTGACACCGGCGATCATCGAGTTTCTTTCGGAGAACCACATCGGCGTCACAGTGAGCATGGACGGCCCCAAGGAGATGCACGATCATCTGCGGGTCTTCTCGAACGGCCGCGGCAGCTACGACATCATCGAGCCGAGGGTGCGGGCGTTGATCCAGAACCATCGCACGCGGCCCATTACGGCGCGGGTGACGCTGACCTCGGGCGTAACGGATGTCGTGCGCATTTTCCGTCATCTGAAGCAGGACCTGGGATTCCATGAGGTGGGGTTCGCGCCCGTCACGACTTCGCCGAATCAGCTCTACGCCATCAACGACAAGGGTATGGACGGAGTGTTGGAACAATTTCACATTCTGGCCGCCGAATATCTGGAGTATGCGTTGCGCGGTGAAGCGCACGGC
>JBEKOZ010000574.1:0-3860 GCA_049521275.1 Bryobacteraceae bacterium
GCTTGTCACATGGATCGAGCGGCGAATGCCGGGCGCGCGTTCTTAGGCGGCCAACTGCGGTTACCCAGATCTCAAAGCGCCTGCCAGTCTTCGCGTCCGCTTCGACCGCTTTTTCTACTTTTTCGATGGCACTCCAGTCAGTGCTCCTCAACTCGATGAACGAGGGCCAGGGGCCGTCGGCACATTTTTGCGTGCAGGATTGATCTCGCAGACCGTAATAGTAGACGCCTCTAACGGCTATCAGCTTGTCGCGATAGGCACTGAAGTCTTTCGAGAGATCACAAATGTTAGTGGGGGCTGGGTCGGCGTCGTCGAAGGCTGCGATTAGTGCAAGGAATAAGAGCGCGGCGGAAAGATCCATAACACAGGATAGGACACCGTTCGGTTGTTCGGGGTTCCCAGGCGGTTGATTACCGCTCCCTGCGGTCACGGCTCGGTAGAGCTAGTGATAGAAAGGGTGGTGAATCCGTTGGGAACATTTGGTGGACTGGGAGGGTAGGATGGGCTCATGCGGACTCTTGCTTTCCTGGTTTTTCTGCCGGCTGTGTTTGGGCAGTCGAATGAATTGTACCGGACGATCGCGGATTTGGATACCGCTTTGTTCGAGGCCTACAACACTTGCGATCTGAAGACCTTTGGGTCGATGCTGGCCGATGATCTGGAGTTTTATCACGACGCGACGGGGCTCAGCCGCGGGGCGCAGAGCACGGTGGATGCGGTGAAGAACAATATCTGCGGGAAAGTGCATCGGGATCTGGTTCCGGGGACACTGAAGGTTTATCCGCTGAAGGGGTATGGCGCGGTGGAGACCGGCATTCATTTGTTTTGCGATCCGAGGAAGGGGAAGTGCGGTGACGGAAGCGGGGTCGGCAGGTTCACCATGCTGTGGGAGTATCGCGACGGGGTGTGGATGCTGACGCGGGTGGTCAGCTACGACCATTGCAACAATTGTTCCCTAGCGACGGCGCCGGATTTTCGCAAGTGAGTCCGCATGCTGACGCATGGCGGTTCAGGGGTATCATGTTGGGGAGGAGTTTCCTTCATGATTGAACTACGCGTGAACGGTTCGGCTCGGAAGTTTGATGGGGATGGCGACATGCCGCTGTTGTGGTTCCTGCGCGATGTGCTGGAGCTCACGGGAACCAAGTTTGGCTGCGGGTTGGGGTTGTGCGGAGCTTGCACGGTCCACCTGAATGGCGCGGCGGTGCGGAGCTGCCAGACGACCATGAAGGCCGCGGCGGGGAAGTCGATTCTTACCATTGAGGGACTCAAACACCCGGTGCAGGCGGCTTGGGAGCATGGGAACGTGCCGCAATGCGGGTACTGCCAGAGCGGGCAGATCATGCAGGCCGTCGCGCTGCTGAAGGAGAAGCCGAAGCCGACGGACCAGGACATCGACGATGCGATGCAGGGGAACATTTGCCGCTGCGGGACCTATCAGCGCATCCGGGCCGCGATCAAGGTCGCGGCGGGGGTGACGGCATGAGTGCGGAGTTAGTAGTTTCGCGGCGCGGATTCCTGGGCGTCTTCTCGGCCGGCGCGTTCGTGCTGGCGACAAAAGAGCTGCGCGCGGACACGACGTGGCAGCCTAGCGTTTACCTGGGCATGGAGACGACGGGCATGGTGACGATTGTCGCGCACCGGTCGGAAATGGGGACGGGGATTCGCACGTCGCTGCCGATGGTGGCGGCCGATGAGCTGGATATCGATTTCAAACATGTCCGCGTGGAGCAGGCGATCGGCGATGTCAAATTTGGGTCGCAGGACACGGATGGGTCGAATTCGATCAAGAGTTTTTATGAACCGCTGCGGATCGCGGGCGCGACGGCTCGCACCATGCTGGAGCGGGCGGCGGCGGCGAAATGGGGCGTTCCGGCCACGGAATGCAAAGGGCGCAATGCGCTGGTGATTCACACGCCGAGCGGAAAGAAGATCGCTTACGCGGAGCTGGTGACGCTGGCGGCGTCGCAGCCGGTTCCCAAGAAAGAAGAATTGATTTACAAGCCCGCGGCGGAGTATCGCTATATCGGAAAGGCTCTGCCGATTGTCGATTTGGGCGACATCTGCACGGGCAAGGCGGTGTTCGGAATCGACGCGAAGATGCCGGGGATGGTGTATGCGTCGATTGAGCGCTCGCCGGTGATGGGCGGAAAGATCGTCTCGGTGGACGATAGCGAGGCGCGCAAGGTCGCGGGTGTTTCGGCGACGGAACGGATCGACGCGATGAAGCCTCCGTATGGATTTCAGGCGCTGGGCGGAGTCGCGGTGATCGCCAACAGCACCTGGGCGGCGATGCAGGGGCGCAAGAAGTTGAAGGTGGATTGGGACCTGGGCGCGAACGCGGGGTTCGATTCTGGGGCGTTCAAGAAGACGCTGCAAGAATCGGCGCGGCAGCCGGGGAAAGTGGCGCGGAACGTCGGCGACGTGGACGCGGAGTTCGCCAAGGGCGGGACGGTTCACGAGGCGGATTACTATGTGCCGATGCTGGCGCATGCGCCGATGGAGCCTCCGGCAGCGGTGGCGGAGTTCAAAGACGGCAAGGTGATCGCGTGGACGGCGACGCAGAATCCGCAGGCGGTGCAGGCGACGGTGGCGGCCGCGGTGGGCATCAAGCCGGCGGACGTGACCTGCCATGTGACCCTCTTGGGCGGGGGATTCGGGCGCAAATCGAAGCCGGATTATGTGGCCGAAGCAGCGGTGCTGTCGAAGAAGGTCGGCAAGCCGGTGAAGGTGGTGTGGAGCCGCGAGGACGATATTCAGTTCGACTATTACCATTCAGTGGCGGCGATGTACATGAAGGCGACCACCGATGCGAAGGGCCGGCCGACGGCGTGGCTGCAACGGAGCGCGTTTCCGCCGATCGAAATGATGTTCGACCCGACGGCGAAGTACGGCGGGTCGGAGATGGGGATGGGGTGGAGCGATACGCCGTTCGACATACCGAACCATCGGGCGGAGAATGGTCCGGCGGCGGCTCCGGTGCGAATTGGATGGATGCGGTCGGTGGCGAATATTTTTCACGCGTTCGGCGTGCAGTCGTTCGTGGATGAACTGGCGGCGGCTGCGAATCGGGACCGGGTGGAGTATCTGCTGGAGGTGCTGGGGCCGGCGCGCGTGCTCGATTTGTCGGGCGGGCGTGGAGGAGGAGACAAGCGGTATCCGCTGGATGTCGGGCGGTTGCGGCGGGTGGTGGAGCTGGTGGCCGAGAAATCGGAATGGGCGAAGAAAAAGTCCGGGGCGGGCCACGGGTACGGGATCGCGGTGCATCGCAGCTTCCTGTCGTACATCGCGGCGGTGGTGGAGGTGGAGGTCGACCAAAAGGGGAAGGTGAAGATTCCACGGGTGGATTACGCGGTGGATGCGGGGATGGTGGTGCATCCGGACCGCGTGACGGCGCAGTTCGAGGGCGCGGCGGTGTTCGGGACCAGTCTCGCGATGATGGGCGAGATCACGCTGGCGGACGGGCGGACGCAGCAGGGGAATTTCAACAATTATCCGGTGGCGCGGATGCCGGAAGCTCCGCTGATGACGCATGTGCACATCGTTGGGAGCGACGAAGCTCCGGCAGGCGTGGGCGAACCGGGAGTGCCGGTGATCGCGCCGGCGATTTGTAACGCGATTTTCGCGGCGACGGGGAAGAGAGTGCGGGATCTTCCGATCCGGAAGCAAAAGCTGGTGTAGAATTTGCCGTTTTGGAGCGGGGGCGGCTGAATTCAATGAGTTCGGCGGAATGGCCCGTTGCGTGCAGATTGTGGGCTCTATGGGACCCCTGCCTCTGGTCATTTTGCTCTTGCTTGGGGGTACGGATCCGCCGGCGCCGACACCGGGGACTCCGACGAGTACCAATCCGAATGATCCTC
>JBEKOZ010000575.1:0-3855 GCA_049521275.1 Bryobacteraceae bacterium
CTGGACTTCATGGGCGGCCTCGGCTATCTGCTGGCGCGGAGGCTTGCCCGCGCCTTCGCGACGGCCCAGGTGGCGCAGAATATTTTCCACCATGACGACCGCGCCATCGACCACCATGCCGAAATCCAGAGCTCCGAGCGAAAGAAGATTCGCGGGAATGCCCTTCAGCTTGAGGCACGTGGATGCAAACAGCAGCGCGAACGGAATGGTCATCGATACGATCAGCGCCCCGCGAATATTGCCGAGGAACGCGAACAGAATGATGGCCACCAGGATGATTCCTTCCCGGAGGTTGTGCAGCACCGTGGTCGTGGTGTAGTGCACCAGGTCGCTGCGGTCGAGAAACGGGACGATGGTCACGCCGGGCGGCAGTAAGCCGGGATGGCCCGGAGTTCCATTCAGTTCCTTTACCTTTTCATGGATGGCTTCAAGCGTCGCATCGCCTTCCGCTCCCTTGCGGAGCAGCACGATGCCCTCGATCACGTCGTCATTGTCGAGAATCTCGCCGTTCAACTTGTGAATGGCTTTCCCGTTTCGGCCGAGCCTGATCTTCGGGCCCTGCGCGACCACGGCGATGTCTTTCACCTTGATCGCAGTGCCGTTCTTGGTGGCGATCACGGTACCTTCGATGTCCTTCACCGTTTTCACCAATCCGACTGCGCGAACGTTGACCTGTTGCAATCCGGTTTCGATGAAGCTGCCGCCGGCGTTGACGTTATTGTTGGTAAGCTGCTGCTCCACCTGCGCGATGCTCAGGCCATAGGCAATGAGCTTGTTGGGATCGAGGCGGATCTGATACTCCTTGGTCATGCCGCCGAGGCTCGATACGTCGACCACGTTGGGTACGGATTTGAACTGCTTTTCGACGAACCAATCCTCTATGGACTTGAGATCCATGATGTCGAACTGCGGGTTAGTGCTGTGCAAGGTGAAGAAATAAATCTGGCCAACCGGGCTCCAGTCCGTTCCCATTTGCGGCTGAAGTCCGGCCGGCAGCGTGACCTGAGACAGGCGCTCCAGCACTTTGGAGCGATTCCAATCATTCTCCGATTCGTCGTCGAAGACCATGGTGATGGCCGATAGTCCAAACAACGAAGTAGACCGCAGCGAGGTCAGGTGAGAGATGCCGTTCATCACGATCTCCAGCGGCACGGTGACTTGCTGCTCCACTTCCTCGGCTGCGCGGCCGGGCCACTGGGTGATGATTTCCACGTAGTTATTAGCGACATCGGGATACGCCTCGACGGGCAGGCTGTGAAAGGAAATGATGCCCCAGATGAACAGCAGCAGCGCCAATGCGAGCATCAGGACACGATTGTTGAGCGCGAAGTCGACCAGCCCGCGAATCATCTATTGCTGCTCCACGACATTCTGAAGAACGAGGGCATTCGTTACGACCCGGTCGCCCGGTTTGATTCCCGACACAATCTCTTGCAGTTTGCCGGGCAGCGTATCGCCGCCGACCACGGCGATGCGGCGGAAGCGGCCGTTTTCCGCGGGAATATAAACCCAATCGCGGTCGTGAAGATGAAGCACGGCGGTTGCAGGAACGGTGGCGCGCACTTCGGCCGAGGCTCCATGAAACGTCGCGGTGACGAACATGCCGACACGGAGCATACCCGGATTCGCGACCTCCAGACGCACTTTGGCGGAGCGAATATTGGGATCGAGCACCGCGCCGATATTGCTGATGCGGCCTTTAAGCACGCGATCGGGATAAGCGACCAGATGAATGTCGGCATACTCGCCCATGCGAACCGTGGGCATGTCGTTCTCGAAAACGTCGCAAATGATCCACACCGTGGAAAGGTCGGCGATGGTGAACAAATTCGGCGCGTTATCGAGCGTCTTCACGCCCGACGCGATGGTGATATTCTGCTCGATGATCACGCCCGAGACCGGGGCAAACACATCGACGATGCCGGTGGGACGATTGGTGTCGCTGCCGAGCACCTTGAGGTGTTCGGTGGTGGTATCGACATCGACGACCGCGCTATCTTCGGCGTTCTGCGCGACCTCCAGATCCTTCTGGGCGATCGCTCCCTTTTCGTAAAGAATTTTGGCGCGGTCGAGTTGGACCTTCGTCAATTGCTCGTTCACCACTGCCTTGCGGTAATCGGAGAAAGCTCCGGAGATGTCGGTGCTGCGAACTTTGAACAGCAGCTGCCCTTTCTTCACTTCGTCGCCGATTCGAGCGTTGATTTCGACCACGCGGCCGGAGGCGAGCGAGATCACCGGCACGGTGCGCGCGACGTCCGGACTGACCACGCCAGTGACGTTTAGCTCGGGAGCCGCGCTGTGCTTGCCTGCGGTCGCCAGCGGGAACTGGTCGGGGTGATCGACCTTGACGAGGTTGGCGTCGCCTTCCTGCTCGACATGAGTCGGAGGAGGACCTTCGGCCTTGGGATTGGAGGCTTCGTCCTTCTTGCCGCAGGCGGCGAGCAGGAGGAAGAAGACGGCCAATGCCGCGAACTCGCGTCTCATTGAATAACCTCTTTTCCCACGGCGAGATTCAGCTGGCTCGCGGCACTCAGAAAGGAACCCACCAGGTTTAGATAATTCAGTTGAATGCTCCGGTAGTCGCTCTGCGCGTTCAGAAAATCGAGCAAGGAAGCTTGCCCATGCTGGTAGGAAAACGCGATGATGTCGCGGACCTTGAGCGCGAGAGCCAGATAACTGGCTTTGTAGGGCTGCAACAGGTTGACCGTACCCATCAGCGTGACGTAGGCGGAATCGACATCGCTGAACACCAGCGCCTGGGCCGCGTCGCGGAGGTGTTCGTTGCGGGTGATGTCGATCTGGGTCCGCAGCTTCTCGCCTTGGTTCTTATCGAAGATGCGCACCGGCATGGTCACGCTGAAACCGACGTAAAACGGGTCGCCTAGCTGGCGGCCGAAGTCGATGCCGAAGGTCGGATCGGTGGAACCGTTGGCCTCGGCAAGCTTGTGATCGGTCTGCGCCTTATCGACCGCCTCCACGGCGGCGCGCAGATCGGGCCGGTTGGCCAGCGCGATGGTATGAAAATCGTCGAGCGGCAAAATGTTGGCGGTAAAGTCGAACGGTCCGGCGATGTCGAACTGATCCACGGCTGTCCGGTCGTTCAACAACTGGAGCAGCATTATTTTTGCGGTGCGCAGAGAAACGGTGGCGTTCTGAATGTCCGACAGGTATTGAATGCGCTGCAATTCCAGGCGATCCATATCGACCTCGGCGATGTCGCCGGCATGGAAGCGCACGCGATTTACTTCGAGCAGCTTGTCGTAGTAGGCGAGATTCTCAATAGCCAGCGCCAGCACGGCTTTCGCCTGGAGCGTCTGGACGAACGCGTTGCGCAGCGTGTAGGTCAACGTGCGCCGCAAATCTTCCTGCGTCGATTCCGCGATCGTGGTGGCTTTCTCCGCGCTTTCTTTGCGCAAATCGCGCTTATGCCTGCGTTCATACAGATAGCTGGCGGCGATTCCCGGCTGAAGGTTGGTGAAGGGCCGGTAGGGATCGGGCGTAAAAGGATCGAACTGATCGACGCTGAGAGACAACTGGGGATTCGGCCGCAGAAACGCCGTGATCTCGTTGGCCTTCGATTCGTCGATATTCAGTTGGCCGGCGCGAAGGGTGGGATTGGCAGCCTCGAATTTCTGCTGGACCTGTTCCCAGGTCAGCGGTTGCGCGGCGGCGCGCTGTCCCATGACGCAGACAAGTCCTGCCACGCATAGCGAATTACCTAAGAATCGGTGGGTCATGATTGCGAACGAGGGCTCAACAGGGGCTCACTTCATGGTATGTCAGCCGCGATAAGAAAAGTGTTAAGAAACCATGAGATTTCCGAAAGAGCAGCCCGAAAATATCCTCAGATACCTA
>JBEKOZ010000576.1:0-3846 GCA_049521275.1 Bryobacteraceae bacterium
GCGGGCGGGTTGCACCTGGAGTTCGACCGGGTGGAAGAGGCTGAATACGCAGATGGTGACGATCATTTCCATTTCCGAGCCGAAAGAATGACTGACGCGGATTTAGCGGCTTCGGCGCCGGGCACTCCGTGGACGCGAACCAGGACCGCAAAGCGGGGAGCATCGGCAGGGGCGAGCACGATGGTGAAACCGTCGCCTTTGTGTTTACGCAGAGCGACGCAGGGAGCTGTTCCGGTCTTGGCAAGTGCGCCGGCGCCGATTGCGCTCGCGGTGCCCGATTCGGCCGCGAGCTTCAGGCCGGCCAAAATTTCCGCGACGCGCGGTTCCGCCGCGCGAGCCGTGAGTTCACAATAGGCTCGGGTGAGGGCGAGCGGAGAGATCCGCCAATCCGTGCCCAAGCCGATTCTCGCTTCGGGTGTATCGGCATCGGGCGGAGGAATGGCAAATTTCGCGGCAACGACGGCGAGCGTGCTGGCGTCGACGCCCTTCGCGAGCTGAAGAAAATAGAAGTTGCAGGAGTGCGCGAGCGCATCGCGAAATCCGACCGCCCCGTGACCCTTTGCGAGCCAGCACTGATCCAGCGCGCCGTGGCAGATCAATTCGGGAAATTCTCCGCAGGACGCTAGGGCGGTGAACGGTTTCACTAATGAGCCGACGGGGATGGGCTTTTCGGCATCGGGCCAGTCCTGGTCTACGACTTGGCGCGTTTTTACGTCGACGACGATATAGTTGATGTCCGCTGCTGTGACGGCAGTAGAAATCAGAAGAAGATAAAACGGAAAGATCACGGGTTCAACTTGTACACGACGGATTCGCGCAGCATTGCGCCCGTGTCGTGAACGACGATGGTGGCGGCTTCGACGCGTTTCAATGCGCGGCCGAGGCTCGAAATATTGCCGGAAAAGAAAGGCGGCTCGACTCCTGCTTTCGCAGTCGTTTGGGGGAAGTCGATCATCGCGGTCATGCGCTCGAAGTTCGGAAGCTCGCGCGCGTGACGCCATCCGGCAGCGTAGAAAGCGCCCGCGACCGCGGTTCGGTTGCGGCGGGCGAAGACGGCGTTCACGATTTCGGCCGAGTCGCCGACGACCAGCCATTTTCCGTCGGCAGCCATCGCGAGTTTGCCTAATCCTTCCAATTCGCGGATGCCGTTCGCGCCAGTGCGCCAAGTCGCGGCTGCCGAATTGGACCACACGCCTTCGGCCGCGCTGCCGAGAGCCGCGCGAATGGAGTCGGCATTCCAAGCCGTCGCAGCCAACAGGGTGATCGCGGAATGAGGACGCACGAACACCTGATCGGCCTCGACCGCTGCGAACGAAACGTCGAGCATGGCATCAATCTTCACGGCAGCGAGCAGGTCGCGCAACGGCTTCAGAGCATCGCGATTTTCCGCGAGAGGGCGCTCGTCGATGCGAGATTCCAAGTCGATCTCACTGCCAGCATCCGGGGTTTCAAAAACCACCGGCGCGGATTTCGACGGCGGCGCGGCGGAGGCGACGGCCGGCGAAAACAATTTCTCTTCCATGAATTGCGCGGCTTGACCGGCGGCAGGATGGAGCCATGCGCGATAGAGGCCGGCTTCGTCAGGAACGGCGGCGAGCAGTTGACCAGCGGCGTCCTCTGGGCCTAAAGACTCGGAGGGCGTCGCGCGAAGAAGCACGCGGCGCTCGCGAATCTCGCCTGACGCGCGCTCCAAATCGGCCAGGCCCGAGGAGAACTGGCGCAGGTCCGGCACATTGCGCTGCACCCAATAGGAACGAAACTGAAAGGTGCGTGCGAGGCTCGCCATGTTGTAGACGAGGCGCAGATCGCCTTGACTGCCGACGGCCGCCTGCACGGAATCGGTAAACCACGGCTCCGATGCGAGGGAACGTTCGGCTTCGCGCGCCATGAGTTGCAAGGCTCCGGCGATGAGATCCTCGCGGGTGGCGAGCAGCAACGAATCGCCGGCGTAGGCGAAAGCCGCGACGCGGTGCAGGGCTTTATCCTCTTTAATGAAGTAGTCGGCGTTGCCCGCGTGACGCGTCTGATAGGCGCCGCGCGTTTTCCAGAGCGACGTGTTCATCGCTCGCGCCGACGCGACGTGCGTGATGTAGAGGAATTCGAGCTTGCCGATATCGTACATGGCGACGGCGGAACCCGATCCGGCGACGGAGGAGAGCAGGGCGTAATCGGCGGGGACTCCGGCAGCGGTGGCGAATTGCGTTTGCGCATCGCCGAGTTTGAGGAACAGAGTGGAGCGCGAAAACGCCTCGTAATTCGCGCCGGCGAGCCAGTCGCGCTTTTCCGCCGAGCTGTTCCAATCCGCGAGGACGGTGCTGAAGTCCTTCGCTTCGAGATAGAGCAGGGCGCCGGTCGGGAACAGGCTTGCCATCGGCTGCGGCGCGGGTTGCGCGAAAGCCCAAAAAATCATTGCCGCCAGCGCGGCCGCGACCGGAGAGAGAAGTAAGACCCGCCGTTTCGTTTGCTTCATTCGCCTCATTGGGCGCCTCATTGGGCACCTGCTTTCGGACGAACCAATCGATCCTGATCGAGGCCGTCGTTCACCATGGGGCGCCGCGCATCGTTCTTCGCTTCGAGGTCGAGCCGGGCGCGCAGCGCAGCGACGCTGCGCCGGGAGGCGTCTGAAGGCGCGATAAACTGCGCGATTTGCCGGTAAAGAAATGCCGCGCGCAGATCGCCGAGCCGCTGCTGCGCGTCGGCCAGACCGCGCGCCAGGGAAGCTCGCTCGGCGTTGTCCAGAGACGGGAAAAAACTCTTCGCGACCCATTCGTTGAATTCGCTGTCTTCGCGGAAAAACTGCGGCAAGAGTTGCCGCGTCGCAGCGACGGCGAGCGAAGGATGGCCGGCCTCCAACGCCGCGTGGACGAGGAGGAGCTTGGGGGTAAAGGTGCGCGGGTCCGCCGCGATGATAGCCAACAACGCCTTCTCTCGTGCCGGCGCGTCCGCGGGCAACGTATCCCAGGGATTCTGAATTTTCGGCGCGACGCCCTGCGCTTCCTCTAAGCGGCGTTTCGCATCCTGATTCCAGGGCTCGGCTTTGATGAGCGCGGCGAGAAACTCCGCGGCTTCGGTGGGATGACGGGTCCGCTCGAGCAACGCCGCGGCGGGGTCGAGGCCGGTGAACGGCTCGCCCGAGATCAGAACCATGCGGCGGAGGAGAGTCATGGCGCCCGCGGCGTCCTGGTTTTCCAGTTTGATTTCGGCGAGCCCGAGGAAGGTAGACGAGTCGAGATTGCCCGCCTTCATCTGATTCGTATAGAGGAATTCCAGCACGCGACGGGAGGACTGGACGTCGCCATCTTCGGCGAGAATGTTCGCGACGTTGCGGAGAACATCCCACTGGCGCAGTCCTGGCGCGAGGTCGAGATATTTCGCGAGCTGCGCGGCGAGAGAGCCGTTGCGCGCGGCGAGTCGAATTTCGAGCACCATAATATCGTTGAGTCTAGCGGTGCGCGCTTCGGCGGGAAGCGTGGCAACAACTTGGCGGGCGCGGTCGTCTTCTCGATGCGCGAGGAGGAACTCGGCCCAGATGATCTCCCAGTTCCAGAGCTCGGTTTGCGCGTTCGACTGCCGTTCGCCGAAGGTCTGCGCGACTTGCGCTTGCGCGCTGTCGACGATCTGGCGATACAGAATATCTTTTTGCGTATCGGGAATCCAGGGGCGGCCGATAATCGCGCCCAGGAATTGCACCGGGTCGGCCGCGGCGCGGGATAGGTCGGCGATCCAGGAGACGCCGGCGGAAGCGTCTGGCGAAGCAGCGAGCGCGGCTTCGAGAAGCGGCTCGACCTCGAACGATCCGTTTCGGCGAATGTAAGTGCGAAGAAGTTTTTCGGCATCGTCGCGAAG
>JBEKOZ010000577.1:0-3844 GCA_049521275.1 Bryobacteraceae bacterium
ACATGTGGCCGATGCTGGCCGGCATCGGTCCGGTCCTCGGTGAAGGGGATCATTTGGGTGAGTTCTTCACCGCGGACGGGCATGCCGTCTGGAGATATCGGGACGGCGTCGCCTCCGCGGTTTCGGACGACGGGAAGGAGGATCGATATCCGCCGGTCGCGCGCGCGCCGTACAAACTTACCGCCGCTCCCCGTGTGGCCGTGCTCATCGATAGCCTCACAGCCAGCTCCGGCGAGGCGGTCGCCATCGCCTTTCGCGGCCGCCCCCACGCCCGGTTCTTCGGGGAGCACACCCGCGGCCTTTCCACCGCGAATGAAGTGTTCGCCCTGTCCGACGGCGCGGCGATCTGGTTGACCGTCGGCATCGACGCGGACCGCACCGGCAGGAAATATATCGACGGCTTCGATCCGGATCAGGCGATCCGTGGCCGCGACAAAATCCTGCCGGACGATCGCGACCCGGTATTACAAGCGGCCCTCCGCTGGTTAAGCGCCGTCCCCCGCGGCGCGCCATAGAGCCGCGACCTTCCGAAGTTGGAACCGTGAAACGTTTTTTGCCTTCCACGTATCCGTCTTCCGAGCCGCGACCGCAGGGAGTCGATCCGTCGAGCTGTACCGCTAGCCCACGCCCGGGACAACTCTACATCTTCTCATCCCGATCGATGCCGCGCATCGCCTCCCGCGCGGCTGTATCATGTTCTGGAGTACCTAAATAAAGTGATTCATCTTTCCAATGAAACCGGGGACCTCTTCGAACAGTCCTTCGTCTTCGCCCAAAAGCAGGTGCGCAAGCTGGTGGAGAAGCATCCTCTCTTCTATCCCCTGTATACCCAGAACGGGAAATGGAAGCACGAGGGTCCCGCCTGGACCCACTGGTGCGACGGCTTCCTGCCGGGGATGATGTGGATTTTCCAGAAGCACGTGCCGCCCGATTCTCCCGACGCGAAGTTCTGGCTGGAGCAGGCCATCCGGTACACCACGCCGCTCGAGGAACGCAAGCACGACCGCGACGTGCACGATCTGGGCTTTCTGTTCCTTTCCACTTACTATCGCTGGTACCGCATTTCGAAAGACCCGGCGCATCGGGAAGTGCTGATCGAAGCCGGCCGCACGCTGGCGATGCGCTACAAGGAAAAAGGCCAATACCTGCGCTCGTTCGTCGCCGAGAATTCGTTATTCATCGACATCATGATGAACGTCGGCATCATTTTTTACGCCGCTCGCGAAACCGGAGACCGGCGGCTGCGCGATGTCGCCATGCGCCACTCCCTCACCACGCGCCGCGTGCTGGTGCGCGGCGACGGGTCGTGCGCGCATGAAGGAATTTTCGATACCGATACCGGCGAATTTCTGCGCCAGACCACGCACCAGGGCTATCGCGGCGATTCCTGCTGGTCGCGCGGCCTCGCCTGGGCTCTCTACGGCTTCACCACCTGTTACGAATACAGCCGCGATCCGCATTTTCTGGCGACCGCCGAGGCCTGCGCCGATTACTACATCACCCACAGCCCCGCGGATGGCATTCCGCCATGGGACTTCAACGCGCCGGCCGAGAATCGCACGCTGCTCGATACCTCCACCGCGGCCATCTCCGCCGCGGGTTTGCTGCGCCTGTGCCGCCTGGCGCCGGATTCTATGAAGGGCCATCTCTATTGGTCGACCGCGGTGCAGATCCTGCGGTCGTTATGCGAAAAGCATCTCGCCAAATCCGACCCCAAGTGGGAAGGCATCCTCAAAGGCGGCGTCTACCACGTCCATAAAGGGCTCGGCGTGGACGAATCGGTCATGTGGGGAGAATTCTTCTTCTGCGAGGCCTTGGAACGCGTTTTGTGGTGAGAACCGACCGCTCCTGTTAGTCGCGGCTCCATGAGGCTTTGGGGATAATGGAGCCGCGACCGCCGGGAGCGGTCAGCAGCACAGTTGGGCGCTTAATGGTCCCTTAAACGCTCTTAAATGGTCAAAAGTGCGACTCTATGAGCGCTTAAACGGCCTTAAATACCACTACTGCGAGCGGTGGAAGCGTAATGCTCAAGCTGGCCGGGCGTCCATGGCAGGAAATTTCGTCGGCCCAGACGGCTCCCTGATTACCCATATTCGACCCGCCGAACATTTCTGAATCGGTGTTGAAAATCTCCGCGTATCGGCCGCGTAAAGGCACGCCAACACGGTAGTTATGGCGCGGCACCGGGGTAAAATTGCAGCAGAAAACCAGGAATTCCTGGCGGTCGCGCGAATAGCGGAGGAAGGAAATCGCGCTCGATTCCGCGTCGCGGAAGTCGATCCATTCGAAGCCGGAATAGTCGTCATCTACCTGATTCAAAGCGGCTTCGCGGCGATAGAACCAGTTGAGTTCCTTCACCATGGTCTGCAATTTCGAATGCACCGGGTATTGCAGCAGGTGCCACGGCAGGCCGGCGGTTTCGCTCCACTCTTCTGTTTGTCCAATTTCGCAGCCCATGAACAGCAGCTTCTTGCCTGGGTGTCCGTACATATATGCAAGGAAAGCTCTTACGTTGGCGAAACGCTGCCATTCGTCTCCGGGCATCTTCGAAACCAACGACCTTTTCAAATGCACGACTTCGTCGTGAGAGATGGGCAAGACGAAGTTTTCGGTGAAAGCGTACAACATGCTAAAGGTAATATTCGATTGATGATACTTGCGAAAAACGGAGTCTTTTTCGAAATAATCGAGCATGTCGTGCATCCAGCCCATGTTCCACTTCATGGTGAAGCCGAGGCCGTTGGCGTAGACGGGACGGGAGACGCCGGGCCAGGAGGTGGACTCCTCGGCAATGGTCATGGCGCCGGGCTCCTGGTGGGCTAACTGATTGAAGAGATGGATAAAATCGATGGCTTCCAGATTCTCGCGGC
This sequence comes from Bryobacteraceae bacterium, assembly GCA_049521275.1. GTDB lineage: Bacteria > Acidobacteriota > Terriglobia > Bryobacterales > Bryobacteraceae > Palsa-187. Next base: position 2,871 of record JBEKOZ010000577.1, read on the forward strand.
CGCCGAACTTATTGGGGAGCCATTCGCCGGGCTGGCGGGAGTAGTCACGGTAAAGCATAGATGCGACAGCGTCCACGCGCAGCCCGTCGATATGAAATTCCTTCAGCCAGTAGAGCGCGTTCGAAAGCAAAAACTCGCGCACTTCATTGCGTCCGAAATTGAAAATGAGCGTGCCCCAATCGCGATGCTCCCCTTCGCGCGGGTCTTGATGCTCGTAAAGGGCTGTCCCGTCAAAGCGATAGAGGCCATGCGCATCCTTGGGAAAATGGGCGGGCACCCAATCGAGAATCACGCCGAGGCCGGCCTGGTGGCAACAGTCGACAAAATATCGAAAATCATCCGGTGTGCCAAAGCGCGAAGTGGGGGCGAAGTATCCGGTGACCTGATAGCCCCAGGAGCCGGAAAAGGGGTGTTCCATGATGGGCATGAGTTCGAGGTGGGTGTAACCCATGTCTTTCGCGTATTTCACGAGTTGATGGGCCAGGTCGTTGTAAGACAGTCCGCGTATCCACGACTCTAAATGCACTTCATAAATGGAGATGGCTTCGCGCAGCCATTGGCGTTGGGGGCGCTCGGTCATCCAGGCTTCGTCTTCCCAAGTGAAATTCGAGAGGCCCCAGACGATGGACGCGGTTTTGGGAGGGACTTCGGCGAAGAAGCCGTAAGGGTCGCACTTGAATTGTTCCGTGCCGAACTTGGAGAGCACGGAATACTTGTAGTGGTCGCCTTCTCCGAGCGAGGGCATGAAAATTTCCCAGATGCCTCCATCGCGCAGGCGCATGGGATGGCGGGTGCGATCCCAGCCGTTGAAATCGCCGAGGACGCTGACCACTTGCGCATTCGGCGCCCAGACGGCGAAGCGGACGCCAGAGACGCCTTCAGAGATTACGGGATGCGCGCCGAGGGTTTTATAGGCTTGGTGATTGGTGCCTTCGCCGTGGAGATGCAACTCGAAGGCGGTGAGCAGGGGAGGG
>JBEKOZ010000578.1:0-3841 GCA_049521275.1 Bryobacteraceae bacterium
GTATCGGAAGAGAAACGGTCCGATCCATTAGCGGCCGGGTTGATCAAAAGGTCGATCCGGTCGTTTGCGATTTTTTAGTGCGGCCGAAGTGTGTCTTGCTTTTTAGCGATCACATCCGCGCGCAGACGCCGCATCCCGCGCAGCCACCGGTCGTGATCGCTCGCCTTGCGCCTGAAATACTCCGCGACCTCCGGGTGCGGCAGAATCAGGAATCGTTCCGCCGCCAGCCCCTCGATCACCGCATCGGCCACCTGCTCGACGGAAACCGATCCCTCCACCAGAAAATTGTTCGGGTCCTGCATCAGCATATCCGTCCGCACGCCCTGCGGGCAGAGCGCGGAAACCTTGATCCCCGCGTCACCGTACGTCATGGAAAGCCATTCCGCCAGCCCCAGCGCCGCGTGCTTCGTCACCGCATAAATCACCGACTCGAGCGACGTCAGCAGTCCCGCGGCGGACACCGTCTGCAATAGATATCCATCGCCTCGCGCCAGCATCCCGGGCAGCACAGCGCGCGCCGCATACACGTGCGCCAGCAGATGAATGTCGCGCATCTTGAGCCAATCCGCGTCCGGCGCATCGATCCCGCCGGGAATAAAAATGCCCGCATTCGAGCAAAACAGGTCGATCTGCCCGTAGCGCTCGACCGTCTCCGCCACCAGCCGCTGGATATCCGCCTCGCGCCCGACATCGACCCTCACGCCGAAGCCGCCCGTATCGGCTGCTACTTTTTCAGCACCCGGCCCATCCAGATCGGCGGCCACCACGGCTCGAGCGCCCTCGGAATAAAATCTGCGCACCAGCGCTTCGCCGATCCCACGCGCCGCTCCGGTCACTACGACAACTTTGTCGCGAACTAGCATAGTTCATCCTTTAATATCGATCACAGTCCGGCCCCGGATCTGACCCGCGAGAATCTGCTCACCGAGCTCGAATATTTTGCTGAGCGGCTCAACCTGTATGAGAGAGTCGAGCAGATCCATCGGCAGATCGCGCATAATCCGCGCCCAAATCTCCCGCCGCCCGGCGTTGGGAACGCGCACCGAATCGATGCCCAGCAGATTCACGCCACGCATAATGAAGGGAAACACCGTGGTCGCAACGTTCGGGCCGCCGGCGACTCCGCAGGACGCGACGCTTCCGCCCACCGCCATGCTGCGCAGCAATCCGGCCAGCGTATCGCCGCCCACGTTGTCGATCGCCCCGGACCATCGCTCGCCTTCGAGCGGACGCTTGGAAGGCGCTGAAAGAACAGCGCGATCGATCACGGCACTGGCCCCAAGCCCGGTCAGATAGTCGTGCAGTTCCGCGCGCCCGCTCGACGCCACCGCTTTATATCCGAGCCGCGCGAGGATCGCAATCGCCACGCTGCCCACGCCGCCCGCCGCTCCGGTCACCACCACTTCGCGCCCGCCCGGCTTCAACCCGTGCCGCTCCAGCTCCATCACCGATTGCATCGCCGTGAAACCCGCCGTGCCGATCCCCATCGCCTGCTTCAGCGTCATGCCCTGCGGAAGCGGCACCATGAAATCCTGAGGGAGCCGCGCCAGCTCCGCGTAGCCTCCCCACAGCGTTTCGGACGTCCCGCAGCCGGTGACCACCACTTCGTCGCCGGGCTTGAAATTCGGCGCCGCCGACTCCTCCACTACGCCCGCGAAATCGACGCCCGGAACCATCGGGAAGTTGCGAATCACCCCCGGCTTGCCCGTCACCGCGAGGCCGTCTTTATAATTCAGGCTGGAATAAACCACGCGCACCAGCACCTCGCCGGGAGGCAGCGCGTCCAGAGGAACCTGCTGAATCGCGGCCGCGAACTTGCCGTTCTCGTTGGTCGCGAGGAGAGCTTTGAATGTGTTCATTCCTCGGCTATGATAACGTGTCGGGAATGCATGATGTCGTCGTGGTGGGTGCGGGCGCGTTCGGCGCCTGGACCGCATATCATTTGAAACGAAGCGGCGCGCGCGTGCTGCTGCTGGACCAGCATGGCGCCGGGAATTCCCGGTCCAGCTCCGGCGGCGAAACGCGCATCATCCGCATGTCCTACGGACCCAGCGAAATCTACACTCGCAGCTCGATGCGCTCGCTCGCATTGTGGAAACAGGTCTGCCCGTCTCTGTTTCACAACACCGGAGTGCTGGCGACCGCCGCTCCCTCCGATCCTTACCTGATCGCCACGCGCGAAACTCTTGCGCGCTGCGCCGTCAGGCACGAGTACCTGAAGCATGCGGCTCTCCGCAAGCAATTTCCGCAGATCACCCTGAACCCGGGAACGGCCGGCATCTGGGAGCCCGATAGCGGAGTCCTGATGGCTCGCCGCGCCGTGCAGGCCGTCGTCGAAGCATCGGGCGTCGATTATGAAATCCGCGCCGGTGACACAAAAATCCGCGCCGGAGCCGTCGTCTACGCCTGTGGTCCCTGGCTGCCAAAATTGTTTCCCGAACTTCTGCGCGGCCGCATCCGCCCCACCCGGCAGGAAGTTTTTTTCTTCGGCACGCCGCCCGGTTACCAATCGATGCCCACCTGGATCGCGTTTAGCGAGGCAGTGTACTCGATCCCCGCGCTCGACGGCCGCGGATTCAAGATCGCCATCGATGCTCACGGCCCCGCCTTCGATCCGGAAACCGGCAGCCGCGAAATTACTAAGGAGGCGCTGCGCAAAACCCGCGCCATCTTGCGCAAACGCTTCCCCGCCCTGGCCCGCGCCCCGCTTGTGGAATCCCGCGTGTGCCAGTACGAGAACACCTCGAACGGCGATTTCCTGATTGACCGCCATCCCGATTTCAAAAATGTCTGGCTGGTCGGCGGAGGTTCCGGTCACGGCTTCAAACATGGCCCCTGGGTCGGCGAATACGTCGCGTCGCAGCTAGCCGGAACGGCCCCAGCCGAACCGCGATTCTCGTTAGAGTCAAAAGAACTCAAGCGCCAACGCAACGTTTTCTGACTACTGGGTACTGGCTACTGGCTACTGGCTACTGCTTTCAGCATCGCGTAAACCACCGGCACACTCAGCAAGCTCGAATCGATGCGGTCGAGCCAGCCACCGTGTCCCGGCAGCGAACTGCCGCTGTCCTTCACTCCGCCCCATCGCTTATACGCCGATTCCACCAGGTCGCCGATCTGGCCCGCGATATTTCCCGCGGCGGCGAGGATCAGCACGGTCGCCAGAGAAGCAGCTGGAATCAGAAAATGGGCGAAAATCGCTCCTACCAACACTCCCCCCACCACCGACGCGCCGGCGCCCTCCCAAGTCTTCCCCGGACTGATTTGCGGCGCCATTTTATGTCTGCCGAAATTTTTCCCGACATACAGCGCCGCCGTATCGCCCGCCCAGCACAGCAGGAATGCGAACAGCAGCCAGCGCGGATTCACCGCGCGCAGGTTGAACGCACACACCCAAGCCCCGCCGATATAGATCGCCCCGCCAAGCGCCGAGGCCAAAGCGTTCTTCCCGATCTGCACCACCTCGACGAGAGCGAACACACCCACCACCACCTGCGCCGCGACAAACGCCCACCACGGCGCGCCGAGGATCAGCCACACCACCAGCGGGATCAGGACCAGCGCGGTGGCAAGACGCTTCATCGAATGTTTACGGGAGCTTCGAGCAGCGAATCGTCCGAAGTTAACGGCGCCGCGTCGCCCAGTCCGCCGAAGCGGCGGTCGCGCCTCTGGTAATCGAGAATCGCCCTCAGCAGGTCGGCCCGGCTGAAATCCGGCCACAGAGTATCGGTCACATACAGCTCTGAGTAAGCGATCTGCCACAGCAGGAAATTACTGACGCGCATCTCGCCGGAGGTGCGGATTAACAGGTCGGGATCGGGTGTTCCGGCGGTGTAGAGCC
>JBEKOZ010000579.1:0-3840 GCA_049521275.1 Bryobacteraceae bacterium
GGCGCGGGTGCTGGAGGCACGCATTCGCCGCCTTACGAAGGCTCGTCGGGGCTGGGTTCGAATAACGCGCCGGGGCTATCGCGACTGGAGGCGGCCAGATTCACGGGAGAATATCCGCTGGCGCGGATCGATTTTGAGGATCGGACGCTGCCGGTGAAGGTCGCGCTCGAAGCGTTCTCGCCGTTCATTCCGCATGAGGCCGATGAATCGGGATTGCCGGTGGCGGTACTGCGCTACAAGGTGTCGAACCCGGGGCTGGTGGAAGCCGCGGTATCGATCGCGTTTTCCATCGACAATCCGATGAAGGGGCAGAACGAGCGGCTGGCGAGCGAGGCGCTTTCGGGATTGGTCATGAAGAGCCCGGAACTGCCGGCCGAAGATCCGATGCGCGGGGAGTTTATGCTGGCTTCCGTTAACTCGGCGGGGACGCACACGGACGTGTGGCGGGGATGGCCGCAGGGTCGCTGGTGGAATTCGCCGATGCTGTTCTGGGACGATTTCTCGGACGACGGATTGCTTGCGGCCGAGCCTGAGGCGCATAACGCGGTTGGCGTGGTGTCCTTGCACCGAACCATCGCGGCGGGCGCGTCGGCGGAGTTTACCTTTCTGCTGGCGTGGCGATTTCCGAACCGGACGCCGGAGTGGTGCGGGTGGTCGGCTCCAAAGGGGCAAGGGAAAACGGTGATCGGGAATCATTACTGCACGCGGTTTCCGACGGCTCTGGCGGCGGCTGAATATGCGGCGGCGAATCTTCCGCGCCTCGAAGGGCAAACGCGGATGTTCGCGCAGGCATTTCGGGAGAGCACTTTGCCGGGAGCGGTGAAGGACGCGGCGCAGGCGAATCTGTCGACGCTTGCGAGCACGGTTTGTTTCCGCACGGCCGACGGCGAGTTTCACGGGTTCGAAGGGGTCGACGACCATGGCGGGTGCTGTTTCGGGAACTGCACGCATGTGTGGAATTACGAGAGCACCACGCCTCATTTATTTCCCACGCTGGCGCGGTCGCTGCGCGGGGCGGCGTTCGGGTATTCGATGGACGATGCGGGGGCGATGCATTTCAGGCAACTGCTGCCGGACGGAGTGGAGCGGTCCGGTTACGCGGCGGCCGACGGGCAGATGGGGCAGATCGTGCATGCGTATCTGGACTGGTCGCTATCGGGGGACACGGAGTGGCTGCGGCGGATGTGGCCACGGATCAAAAAAGGCCTGGAGTTCGCGTGGGTGCCGGGTGGATGGGACGCCGATAAAGACGGCGTGATGGAGGGCGTGCAACACAACACGTACGACGTGGAGTTTTACGGCCCTAATCCGATGTGCGGGATTTATTATCTGGCGGCGCTGCGGGCGGGCGAGGAGATGGCGCGGGCGGTGGGCGATCCGTCGGCGGAGGAGTATCGAAGGTTGTTCGAGTCGGGTCGGAAATGGATCGACGCCAACCTGTTCAATGGCGAGTTTTACGTGCAGAAGATCCGGGGGTTTTCAAAAGATAAAATTGCGCCGTCGCTGCGCAGCGATATGGGGTCGGACGATACGGAGCATCCGCAATACCAGGTGGGGGAAGGCTGCCTGCTGGATCAACTGGTGGGACAGTACCTGGCGGAGGTGGCGGGACTGGGCCCGCTGGTTTCGGAGGATCACGCGCGAAAAACGCTGGCTTCGATTTATCGCTATAACCACAAGAAGTCGCTGGCGGATCACGATACGGTGCAGCGCACCTACGCGCTGAACAATGAATCGGCGCTGGTGGTTTGCGATTACGCGAAGGCGGAGCGTCCGCGCATTCCGTTTCCTTATTATTCGGAGGCGTGGACCGGCCTCGAGTACACCATCGCGTCGCACATGATTTACGCGGGGATGACGCGCGAGGGACTGGAGGCGATCGCGAACGTTCGCGCGCGTTACGACGGGGAGAAACGCAATCCGTGGGATGAGCCGGAGTGCGGGCATCATTATGCGCGGGCGATGTCGGCATGGTCTGGGGTGCTGGCGTTGAGCGGGTTCCGGTACCATGGCGCGAGAGCGGCGGTGACGGCGACGCCGCGGGTTGCGAATGAGCGCTTCACCTGTTTCTGGTCGACGGGGACGGGGTGGGGGACGTTCTCGACAGGGCTCGTCGGGGAGGGGCTCGAAATAAAAGTTCTGCATGGAAGCTTGCCGTGCCGGTCGTGCGAATTTTCGGGCTCGGGCGCGGCGGCGACGATTGACGGCAAGGCGGTGGCGCATCGCATCGAGCGGGCTGGAGCTCGCGGGGTGGTGCGATTCGAGGAGACGGTGACGATCGCGGCGGGGAGTGTGTTGAGAGTTCACGCATGAGCGGGCGTCCACATCTGGTGCTGGTCGGAGGGTTTCTGGGAGCGGGCAAGACGACGCTGATTCTGGCGGCTGCGCGGGTGCTAGAGGAGCGCGGGATGCGCAGCGCGATTATTCTGAACGATCAGGGCGAGTCGCTGGTGGATACGGAGATGGCGCGGCTGCGGGGGGTCGAGGCGGGCGAGGTCACGGGCGGCTGCTTCTGCTGCCGATTTTCGGAATTGATGCGCGTGGCCGAGGATCTGCGTGGGCATTCGCCCGACGTGATTTTCGCCGAGCCGGTGGGCAGTTGCACGGATCTGTCGGCGACGATTCTCGAACCGATTCAGGCGGCGTATCGGGAATCGTTTGAGCTGGCTCCGCTGACGCTGCTGGTCGACCCGCGGCGCGCGGAAGCGCTGGAGGATCCGGACATCGCGTTCCTGTTCCACAAGCAATTGGAAGAGGCGGACCTGGTGTGTTTCACTAAATCCGATTTGTATCCGGAGGCGCCGAGGCTGGCTGGGGTCCATGCTGGAATTGAGGCGCGGCAGATCAGCGCGCGCACGGGGCAGGGGGTCGCGGCGTGGCTGGATGAGATTCTGCCGGGCAGGCTCGCGCTGAGCGGGACGATCCTCGATATCGATTACGAGCGGTATGCGCAGGCCGAGGCGGCGCTCGCGTGGCTGAATGCGGAAGCGGATGTGGCGTGCGATCCGGCGCTATCGCCGGCGATGGTGCTGGGTCCGTTTCTCGATGAGCTGGACCAGGAGCTGACGGGAGCCAAGATTCCCATCGTGCATCTGAAGGCGTTGGATCGGACGGCTGCGGGGTCGCTAAAAGCGGCGGTGTGCGGCAACGGAGAAGAGCCGTCGGTGGAGGGAGCGCTTGACGCGTCGCCGGCGGTCGATCATCATCTGCTGGTGAATTTGCGTGCGGCGGCGGGGCATGAGGCGGTGCGGGCTATCGTTGAACGGGCTTTTGAAAATCTGGCTGGGAAGGTTTCTCAGCTGCGGGTGCAGTGCTTCAGCCCGGCGGCTCCGAAGCCGGAGCGGCGGATGACTCGGGCGGTCTAAATGGTCGGGCGCGGGAGGTCGCAATTGCCTTCGAGCGAAGCGAGCCAGGAGCGGATTAGCTCGACGCCTTCATGATGGACGATGGTGCGGCCGATTTCGGGCATCATGATTTTCGGCTCGTCGGACGCCATGCGGTGGACCAGGATCGACAGCTCCGGGTGGCCGCGGATGGCGTCGAACAGCATGTCGGCCGAAGCCTTTCCAGCCGCGACGGGGGTCTTGCAGAAACCGATGCGCATGGGATCGGTTTCGAGGTCCGTGAGATATAGACCGGTGTTGCTGGCGGAGCCGCCGGGGCTGTGGCAGTGCGCGCAGTTGACTTCGAGATAGGCGCGGGCGCGCTCGGCGAGCGAGCCGGTCGCAGGGTCGTCCCAGACGGGCTGCTTCGGCGCTTGCGCGGGCGCGCCCTGGAGATACCCGATTTGAGTCCAGTAGGCCAGTTGATTGTCGCGGTTCAGATGGCGCGCTTTGGGAC
>JBEKOZ010000580.1:0-3840 GCA_049521275.1 Bryobacteraceae bacterium
TGGACGCCTGTTCAGCTAGGACTCCAGAACGGCTCATCCGCCGCGACGAATTCGATGGGCACGTCGGAGATGAACGTCTTCAGCCACTCCGCGCAGTATTTCATGCCCGCCTGTTCTGACACGACGTGGCCCAGAACAAGGAGAGCCTTCTTCTGGCCCGCTGAAATCGCGTCCTGTGCGTACTCGACCACTTCCCACTCCCGGGCTTCGCCGACGATCACGGCATCCACGTCCGGCCGCGCCAGCAGTTGGATTCCGGGGTCCCGGCTCACGTAGCCCCAGCTTGCCGCGACCCTCTTCACGCTGAGGTTCGGATCGCCCACCACGCGCATCGTGCGAATCTTGAGCCGCGACTGCATCTCCCGGGCCAAGCGCTCCAGCGTCGTCGGCTGGAAGGAGAACATTCTCGGGTTTTGCGGGTCCGCATTTTTCTCCCAGCCCAGCTCGCGAGCCATTCCCGTGGCGATTCCGTCGGGCTGGTGCGCATGCCAATGGTCGTGGAAGCGGAACACGACCATATTGTTTTTGCGGATGAAATCGAGCTTGAACTGGTAGGTCGCATCCTGCGCGATGGTGTCGGTCGAGTCCTGATGGAGATAAAACGTCGGCTCATGGGTGATCACCAGGTTCTTGCCCGCGGCCGCCGCGCGCTCGATGACATCGAGCGTGGCCATCATGGTCGTGGCGATACCTTTGACGGGAGTTTCTGCGTCCCCGGCGACGATCCGGTCGACGGTTTCGGCGCGCCACGGGATGCCGACATTCTGTTTGATCTGCTCGATGATCCGGCCGGCCGTCGGCGTGGGCGCTCCCAGGGCGAGTCCGGCTCCCGCGAAGAAGAGGCCGCGGCGGGAAACCTTGAATTGGTCCATAATTGCCGAAGATTATAGCACCCAAATCGTCCCAAGCGACTCTAATCAATAGGTGTCGGAAATCCGCCTGATGTTGACAGAGATTGGGTACAATTGAGGTGTCCCGAATGGCTCCAGCCCTCCCCAAACCCGTGGCCGCGTCTGCGTCCTCGTTGCTCGATCAGATCGGCAACACGCCGCTGATCCGGCTGAAGAAGCTCGATTCCGAATTTCCGGGCGTCGAAATCCACGCGAAAGCGGAGTTTTTCAATCCTGGCGGCTCGGTGAAGGATCGCGCCGGGCTCAATATGATCCTCGACGGGGAGCGCTCTGGACGCCTCACGCGCGACAAAATTCTGCTCGACGCGACGTCCGGGAACACCGGAATCGCCTACGCGATGATCGGGGCGATCAAGGGCTATAAAATCAAGCTCTGCCTGCCCGGCAACGCCTCGCATGAGCGCAAGCAGATCCTCCAGGCCTACGGCGCGGATATGGTTTTTTCCGATCCGGCGGAAAGCTCCGACGGCGCCATACGCCTGTGCCGGGAGATTTACGAGGCCGATCCAGAACGCTATTTTTACCCCGACCAGTACAACAATCCCGCGAACTGGAGGGCTCACTTTGAAGGCACCGCGGTGGAGCTGATGGAGCAGACCGCCGGCGCGATTACGCACTTCGTCGCCTGCATGGGGACCAGCGGAACGTTCATGGGCACCTCCCGCCGGCTGAAGCGCGACATGCCTGAGGTGCAGTGCATTTCCGCGCAGCCGTCGTCGGGATTTCATGGACTCGAAGGCTTGAAGCACATGCCGACGGCGATTGTGCCTGGCATCTACGATCCGACGATCGCGGACGACAATCTGTGGATTGAAACCGAGGACGCCTATCGCATGACGCGCTGGCTGGGCCGCAACGAAGGCTTGCTGGTCGGCATGTCCTCCGGCGCGAATGTCCACGCGGCAACGCAGGTCGCTCGAAAGATCGTCGAAAAAGGCGGCACCGGCCTTATTGTGACGGTGCTGGCCGACGGCGCGACCAAATATCTGAGCGAGTCCTTCTGGAATGATCAAGATTAATTCCGAGGCGTGGAAGACGATGGTCGACCATGCTCAGTCGACTTTCCCGGACGAATGTTGCGGCGTCATGGTGGGCCGGATCGAAGGCCAGGACAAGCTGGTGACCGCGGCATTCGCGCTCGAAAACGCCTATAAAGGCAAGCAGGAAGATCGCTATGAGATCCGCCCGGAGGATCTGCTCGCAGCAGACAAGAATGCGCGCGCCGAAGGCCTGGACCTGATCGGCATCTTCCATTCGCATCCCGATTGCGACGCATATTTTTCCAAAACCGATCTCGAAAATTCGTGCCCGTGGTATTCGTTCGTCGTACTATCGGTGAAGGGCGGAAAATTCGATCATGCCAACAGTTTTCTGCCGAACGCCGACCAAACCGCCGCCGAGAAGGAAGAATTGATATGGCCAAAGTCCTGATTCCCACGCCGTTGCGCCAGTTCGCAGGCAAGCAAGATGCGGTGGAGCTCGCAGGCTCCACGGTGGGTGAAGTGTTGAGCGCGCTCACCGCGCAGTTTCCCGATTTGAAGAAGCAGATTTTTACCGACGAGGGAAAACTGCGCAGCTTCGTCAACGTCTATTTGAACGATGAAGACATTCGCTATCTCAAAAAAGACGCGACCGCGGTTGCTCCGGCCGATACGCTTTCGATCGTCCCCAGCATCGCCGGCGGCAGCACTGTCGCCGAGACGCCCGTGACCGCGTTGGCGGCGCCGGAAGCGCTTTCAAAAGACGAGATCCTGCGCTACTCGCGCCACCTGATCATGCCGGAAGTCGGCATGGAAGGGCAGCTCAAGCTCAAGAACGCGAAGGTTCTGCTGGTGGGCGCGGGAGGGCTAGGAGCGCCGCTCGGGTTGTATCTGGCGGCGGCGGGCGTGGGGCGGATCGGCATTGTCGACTTCGACGTGGTGGATTTCAGCAACCTGCAACGGCAGGTGATTCACGGAACGAAAGATGTGGGACGCAAGAAGCTCGACTCGGCGTTCGACAGCATGAAGGACATAAACCCGAACGTGCAGGTCGACCGTTACGACGTCGCGCTGAGCAGTGAGAACGCGCTCGAAATTATGTCCGGCTACGACATGGTGGTCGATGGGACGGACAATTTCCCCACGCGGTACCTGGTGAACGACGCCTGCGTCATTCTTAAGAAGCCAAACGTGTACGGGTCGATTTTCCGCTTCGAAGGACAGGCCACGGTGTTCGCGTACCCTGGCGGACCCTGCTATCGCTGCCTCTATCCGGAGCCGCCGCCGCCGGGCCTGGTGCCTAGCTGCGCGGAAGGCGGCGTATTGGGGATTCTGCCCGGCATTATCGGCCTGGTGCAAGCCACGGAGGCCGTGAAGCTGATCCTCGGGGTGGGTGAGCCGCTGGTGGGGCGGCTGATGTTATACGACGCGCTGGCCATGCGTTTCCGGGAGCTGAAGCTGCGCCGCAATCCCGAATGCCCGGCCTGCGGCGACCACCCGACGATTACGAAGTTGATCGATTACCAGCAATTCTGCGGCATCACGCAGCATGCTCCGGAGCCAGAAATGATTGAAGGCGACATCACACCGATTGACGTGAAGGCGAAGCTCGACCGCGGCGACAAATTTCTGCTGCTGGACGTTCGGGAGCCGCACGAATATCAGATCTGCAACATTCCGGCGGCCAAGCTGATTCCGCTCGGCGACTTGCCGAAGCGGGTGAATGAGCTGGACCCGTCGACGGAGATCATCGCCCACTGCAAGAGTGGGATGCGCAGCGCCAAGGCGGTGGATTTTCTGAAGCAGTCCGGGTTCAAGAAGGTCCGGAACATGAAGGGCGGGATTTTGGCCTGGAGCGATCAGGTGGATCCCGGCGTGCCGAAGTATTAGTGTTACGTGGCGCGAGCTTTAGCTTGCAGCGCCGGCTTCAGCCGACGTCTTTCCGGCCG
>JBEKOZ010000581.1:0-3832 GCA_049521275.1 Bryobacteraceae bacterium
CAACAGGCGCCGGGGATCTTGGCCGGTAGTCGCGTCGCCGCACAGTAACCGATGCTCCCTCCCTTTGGCGGACCGCAATCGCCAGAGATCGCCGGGTTTGGTAACCGGTGTCAGGGGAACAGCAGGAATTTCGTCTTCGTCCGTCAGGCCGGCGGCCTCATGGTCGGCTAGTTGCCGTGCCAACTCCAAGTCGTCGAAGCCGAGGATTTGCAAGTCGAACTTCTGATCCCTCAAAGCTGTCAGTTGATCGCGGAGCATCTGTTCGTCCCACTCTGCATTGAGTGCGAGTTGGTTATCGGCGATAGCCAAGGCACGACGTTGGATCGGAGTTAATTGGTCGAGCTTGATCACCGGAACTTTGCGGATACCCAGCGTCTGGGCCGCCAGGTAGCGTCCCTCGCCTGCGATGATCTTGCCGTCAGCACCGACCAGAATCGGGTTCACAAATCCGAATTCGTGAATGGAAGCGGCGATCTGCCCTATCTGCTCCTGATTATGCGTGCGCGGGTTGGTATCGCTGCGGACCAATCGATCAATAGGCCAGTGTTCGATTTGAAGGTTGAAATGTTTCATTGACTCGTCCACTCTGCGATGATGATAATCTGGCCCTTAAAAAAAGGGAAACGAATCCTTGTAACTTAAGGTGCGCTGATGGCCGTGTCTTACAGAGAGTTCGCCATTTGGATACTGGGCGATTTGGCGGTAAGAGAAACCGAGAACGATCGAATCGCGTTCACGGGCAATCACGTTTCCATTCAACACCCGTTCCCGTTCCAGTTAGCGGAAGGATCAGACAAAGGGTTCTTGGATCGCATTACGAAGTTTAAGGCAACCCTCCCGCGTCACTCCGATTTATCGGAGCGACTCGCTATCGCGGTAAGAGCGCTTATGCTCGACGGCGAGAAGGCCTTTGCTGCCGCGGATCTCGTCCGAGAGATTTTGCGCAAGGCGCCGAAGGAGGTGAAAGCGCAATACGAAGAGCTCGGAATAGCGTACGCGTTTCGATCGATTGATACGCCTATAGGCGCCACGCACCGGAATCGACGAACGAAAAGAAAGAAGGTGGGTATTTCCCCGGAGGTTCGCCAGGCAGAATCAATTAGGTCCCAGGCATCCAGATTCATTAAGAACCACAAGAAATTCGATGCTCTTTTCGCGTTGTGGCTCGGCACCTTTCGTTTCGAGTGTTGTAGAGATGCTGATTGGTTCGCCTCCGTGGAACCGTCCTATGTCGCGAGAGTTGTAGAGTTCGAGAAACATGGTGAACCTTTCGACTGGTACACTGCAATGCCGGTTGCTGCAGCGGCGCAATTCTACCATGAGCAACTTAAGTTCTCTGAGGCGCTGTTTTATTATCGAAAGGCCATCACTGCAGCGATGCGGGCCGTAATGCCCGAGCATCATCGAGCACGTGTGCTGCATTGGCTGGAAACGCAAATGCACCTCTGCGAGGTTTCCCAGCAAAAGGGCTGTATCCCTCCTTCCCGAGAGTCCAGTTCGGCTTGGGGAAATGGGGAATCGTCAGGCCGCTGAAGATCGACACGGACCCGCGTTAGACTTCGTCGTCAATCTGCCCTTCAATACTCGTCCGCATCTGTTCAATAGTCATGTTCGGATTTGCGATGAGCTGGTCGATCAGCACGCACCGGATTAACGGTCGCAGGCGTCCGGCTTCCTGTTGCATCTCGGCATATCCACCTTCGAAATCGTATTCCTGCTGGAGGTATTCGGCGATATGTCCAAGTTGGAGGTCTGCCTTCCATTCGGCGGCGCGCCGCTGACCCTTGCGTTCTGCTTCCAACCGAGCCTGTTTCTTGCGCTCAGAGACAGCCGCCTCATAGGGCGCGAGGGCTGCGTCTTTGGCCTTTTCGAGGTCCTTCGCGGCGGCACCGACCGGTAGCGATGTCAGCGCCTTTCGCACCGCTTCTTTCGCTGCTTCCTGCTCCTCCTCCGTGGCATCCCAGAGGCACACGCGTTTCACTACGCGCCGGCAGCTCTCGTGGTGGTTATACACAATAATGATCGGCTGCACTGCCTGGATAGCGACAATTTCCATTTCGCGGTAGCTCGCCTCGTCGCGCAGATTACGGAGAGCTTCCGCCGCTGTATCCCACGCGAGTTGTCTTAGAGGGCGGAACTCCGAATGCTCCCGAACATCCCACGGCAGCTCGTTGATCGCGCAATTGAGCGCGCGTTCCATCTCCTTCTTGCGCGTCCACGGTCCGAGTGCCCGATGCACGGCCGCATCGACCAAGCGCTGGGTAATCGCGGCCGTTTGGTTCGTCGGGAGTCCGGCGAGTACCTCCTGCACTGCTGCGTAGACCTCCATCTCAACTTCTTTGCGGGCGGTTGAAGCCACGGAATTCAGAGCGTATTGCATCCAGTGCTGCAGCCACTGTTGGCGTCGATCGTTGGCTTTTTCCTCCTCTATCAGTTGATGCTCCGCGGCTTCCGCCGGCAAATCTCTGCTGCTCGCGCTCGCGGAACCAGTCCTCGTTCTCTTCAGTTTCCCTCTCGATCCGTCGCCTCTCCAGCAAACTCCTCGCGATCGCTACTGAATCGGCGGCTGACGCAACCTCCGAGACCTCAGCCGACGAATCGGAATGACGCCCGTTCTTTGGGGATGCGGTGCCCTCGGTTGGCAAGGGGCGAGGAATCGCTGGGACACCGTCGCGTTTGAAGCGCTTGACTTCCGATTCGGGGATTCGCAAGTGGCCTCCGATGGTGGTTTCTGATGCCATCGCGCCGGTTTCGCAAAGGACGCGGACCGCCGCCTGGGTCGTGCCAAGTTCGCGCGCCACTTGGCCGGTCGAATAGAAAAGGGGCTGCATGTGACGAAAGATACGGAAATCCGTACACTTATTCAACGGATTTTCGCTATTCAGCGTGGTTTCCGAACGGTTTTTGCATTTTTTGAGCGATTTTTGAACGGTTTTGGCGATCCTGTGGCGAATTCGGCCACGCTTTCTGTGCACCTCGAGCTGTGCGCCGATCCGGGGACCGGCTGGCTTTTTACCACCATCTGCCACTATCTGCCCTCATCTGGGCCTTCGATCGGCCTGCGGAAATGCCCGCCTGGAACTAAAGGAGACTCCTTGCATTCGCGGTACGTGCTTGGCGCCCCGATTGAAAGTCGAGCCAGAGCGCCGGCGACTCGCCGGCGACATAGTCCCTGGGCTCGCGGTTGCCGACAAGAGTCAGGCGGCTGGGTGCCGTTATTTCTATATATAGCCTCCGCCAGCGCCTCGGAGGAGCGTAACCGGGCTCGCATCTCACCCACCATCCGCTGTCGCCCCTTCGCTCCTTCCGGGATCTCTGCGCGCCCAGCTGGTCCGGGCGGGTCCCGGGCCGAAAGAGCCCACCGTTGCGCACAGGCGCGCCGCGTCGCGCCGTCTGAGGGTCAGTCGGGGGTGGAGGCTGACCCAGGCCGCGAAACCCAACGTGGGCGCGACGTCGGCAACGTCGGCAAAGATGCTACCAGAGAGGCATGGCCGCTCCGCCCCTGCTCGGACCACTAAACTAGGCTAACTTCAGCTTGACCGCGTCGTTCGGTTCTTACAGTTGATCCTGTCGTGTCCATGATGCCGCTCGGTGGCAGGACCCGAGGCGCTGACAAGCTGGATCTGCTCCAGCTCGCCGCCGCCGGCCTGACACAGTTTGGCGCTGGTTCGTGGGAGATCATGCGCGCGATATCCGGTCCAGATGTTGGGCATTATCGGCCACTTGAACGTTACCTCTGGAGAGCAGATACATCAAGCCAACCCTGGATGTCCGGTTCAACCCGCTTCAGGCAGCGATTATTTAAATGAGCGTTGGCGCACTCTGCCGGGCA
>JBEKOZ010000582.1:0-4778 GCA_049521275.1 Bryobacteraceae bacterium
GCAGCAACGACGTCATTCCCGCCGCAATCCATGTCAGCGCCGCGCGTGAGGTGCGGAAATGCCTCCTGCCGGCCGTTGATCGTCTTGCCGCGACCATCGCGGAAAAGGCTCGCGGGGTCGACCACGTCGTCAAGACCGGACGCACGCACTTAATGGACGCGGTTCCCATGCGCATGAGCCAGGAACTGGGAGGCTGGGAAGCGCAATTACGCGCGGCGGCGGAGCGCATCGAAGCGGCGATGCCGCGGCTTCTCGAATTGCCGCTCGGTGGTACTGCGATTGGTACCGGCCTGAACGCCGACCCGCGTTTCGGGGCGCTGGTAGTGCGCCGCATCGCCGGCGCATCCGGGCTTCCTTTCACCCCAAGCCGCAATCTGTTCGCGAGCATCAGCAGCCAGGATGCTGCGCTCGAGCTGAGCGCTCAGTTACGAGGCTTGTCCGTGTCGCTGCTGAAAATCGCCAACGACCTGCGCGCCATGAATAGCGGACCTGTTTCGGGACTCGCGGAGATTTCTCTTCCGGCCCTCCAACCCGGCAGCAGCATCATGCCGGGAAAAGTGAACCCCGTGATTCCCGAAGCCGTGGCCATGATATGCGCCCAGGTGGCGGGCCACGACGCGACGATTCTGATTGCCGCGCAATCGGGCGCATTTCAATTGAACACCATGCTGCCGGTGATCGCCTGGAACCTGCTCAGCAGCATTCACTTGCTTACCGGAGCCGCGGAGGCGCTCGGCTTGAAGGCCATCGCAGGGTTCGTCGTCAATGAAGAGAGGCTGCGCGAACTCGCCCGAAGGAACCCGATCCTCGCGACGGCGCTTGCTCCGCATATCGGTTACGACCGCAGCGCGGAAATCGCTCAAGAGGTTGTTCGCACTGGCCGCAGCGTCCTCGAGGTCGCGCTCGAAAAGACGTCGTTATCGGAGCCGGAACTCCGCGAAATCCTCGATCCGGCGCGAATGACGGGCCCCAACATCAATGTTTGAAGGTGTTCTTTCCCACTTCAAAATGCAGCCGGATGGATTCGATCCACAACGGCCCGCGCTGCTGGTTGTAAGCCGGATTGTTCACGTGCTGCAAATCGAAACTGGCAAACATGCTCGGAAACAGCCGCGCGCTATAGTACGATTCCCAGATGCACTCCGGTCCATATTCCAGACGTCCGTCACCAATCAGAAAATCGTGCCCGCCCAGCTCTTCCCGTCATTCCAGCCGAGCCGCGAGAACACGCCGATATCCTTAGTGATTTCCTGCTCCATATTCAGTCCGAAACCATATTTGAGTGTCCCGTTGCGGCGAGTGGCCGTCACATCGGGAACCCCGCCCGTCTGCTCGGCGAGACGAATGGCCGCCGCGTAAGTGCCCATGTCGGCGTGGTTCATGTACGGCATCGCGCGAATGATTCCGGCGTGCTTTCTGATCGCATAGCGGCGCTCCGCCTCAAACACATCGCCGCGATTAACTAATATTCTGCGATCGAACTGAGACCCGTTCGCCACCTTCGGCATCGCCGCACTGGCGTATCGGAAGGACCAGTTCTTCAGGTGCAGCTCGTGCACCCATCCCCAGGTGTACCCGCGGACGTCGGCCGGATAGTCCCACGCGCCGTTGAACATCACCGCCCAGCCCATGAACTGCTCCCGCGGATCATTCGAGTATTTGTTCTGATCGAAGAAATCGGTCACCGTGAAGCGTCCGGCGCTGATCGTATAGCGGTTCATGGGACGCTCGCCTGATAACTGATTTTCGTCGCTGTCTGAAGCCTCCTTTTCGCTGCCAAATCCAAAATCGTGCGAGATGTACAGCCTCGCCAAATAAGGCTTCGGCTCAGCGCTCGCGACGCGGGGCAGTTCCCCGTTCGACGAATTGGCCAGGCCGTTCACGCCGCTGAACCCTCTGCCGCCGGCGATTTCCGGATCGAAATACAGGAACGTGTTCTGCTCCAGCCGGAACGCGAAAAACAGTGTCGTGGTGAGCGAAACATCGCGCTCCGGATAGTCCTGCAAACTGAACGGACCCTCGTACGGCGAATTGAAGGTCCCGTGATACTGCCCGATCGATGTCGCCTGGTAAAAAATATTCCAGCGTTCCGTTTCGACCGGCTTGTCGGGCGCCTGGCTGTCCGCCGGCGTTTGCGCCCGCGAGACCGCGCAGCCGAGCATCACAGCAAAAAAACAGTGAGTCCCGGTTTCTCGTAAGAATCTGTTTAGCATCGTCTCTTTGTTTCCCCGGCGAGCAGCAGCGGCCGAAGCCAAGTCTTCCCAGTCTACTTCTTCAGCCTCCGCACCGCCTGTAATCGATTGTTAATAATCGATTTATGCACAGCGGACAGACCAGTCGCGCAGAGACGAAAATCGCCCTCAGCGCTCTGGGGCCGGAGTCAGGAAAGCTTTCTGGAGGAAGGAGGCTCTGCGGATTCAGTCGACATGCCGTCCGTCACAAGGGCCTCCTTTCTTTCTGAGCATATACCAGCCGGGGTATACTTGTAAAGACTAAAATGGCTCACACATTAGAAGAAAAAAAGAAGCTCCTCAATCGCGTCCGCCGAATCCGCGGCCAAGTCGAGGCCATCGACCGCGCGCTCGAACAGGAAGCCGAATGTTCCGACGTGCTGCACAACATCTCCGCCTGCCGCGGCGCCATGGACGCCCTGATGGCGGAGGTGATCGAGGGACACATCCGCTTTCACATTCTCGACCCCAACCTCACACCGTCCGACGAACAGGCCCAGGCGGCCGACGATCTGATTCACGCCCTCCGCGCGTATTTAAAATGAAACCGCGCCCCGGCAATTCTCCGCGCCGCACACGCACGTAAACGGCGCCGCGTCCGGATTGCCGAATTCGCCGTAGTCGATCGTCAATTCCTCGCCCCGGCGAATATCGCGCAGCGCGATCAGATTCAATCCGGAATAAGCCGTGTTCGGATTGCACGAGTGATTCTGCGGCGCCCATTCGCGCGGATCTTCGTCCCACAGAATATAAACTCCGTTACCGACCCCATTGCCCACGATGGTCGCGTACTGGCGAAACACCTCGACCTGTTCCGCCGGCCACGATGCCAGAATGTGCGACCGCGTCACCAGCCGTGCCGTCCGCTCCTCGCCGCGAAACACCACTTCGCCCCGCTTCAGATCCGCAGTCGCGCGAATGCCGAATCCCGCAATCCCGTTCGCGCCGCGCACAAACCGCTGCTCCTTCCGCCGCTGCCGCGCGAGCCCCGCATCGATAATATGCCGCAGAAATCCGCGATGCCCCGCCCGATCGTGGCGCAGGATGTAATCGGCCGACCCCTCATACCCAGGCGGATAAAACACCGAACATGCGAAATTAATGTCGAGAAACCACAGCCCCGCCGCGTCCATCCGGAAATCCAGCCGCGCGTACCCCTCGCCTTCGAACCCGACGAAAATCGTGCGCGCCGCGTCCCTCAACCTTCCCGCAAGCTCCGCATCCAACACTGGAACATTGCTCTCCGGATGATGCGATTGCACCTTCAGCCCATACGTCTTAAAACCATCGCCCCGCGGAAATACAAACTCGATCGGTTGAAAGGTCCGCGGCTCGAATCGATTCTCCGGATTCTCCGCGACCAGCACCGTAAACTCCCGCCCCGCGATAAACTCCTCGATGATCGCCGAGCCGTACTCCCGCTCGATCGCCTCCGCCTTCGCGCGCACCTCCTCCGCCGTGTGGCACAGCGAATCCGCGTCGATCCCCAGGCTGTCCCCCGCGTGCCCCGGCTTCACGAACATCGGAAAACTGAGCTGCCGGAGCGCGCTCTCCGCGTCGCACGCGAACCGCGGATACCGCACCCCGCGCGTGTGCGCGACATATTTCATCAGCTCCTTCGATGGATCGTAGAGCCGCGCGCAGGACCCCGTGTAAGGCAGCCCCAGCCGGTCCAGCGACCAGATCACGTCGATCGACGGCACATCCCAATCCAGATAGCCCTCGCACAGATTGACGAAAATATCGTACCCGCGCTTCGCCGCTTCCCGAAGCTGCCGGTAGGTGGTCGTTTTGTGCAGAAACAGATGATCCACTTCGTCGTCCGGCAGCAGCGCCGACAAATCGCGCGGCGGATCGTAGTGCCGGTAATCGACCGTCGAGCCGCGATAGTCCGGTTGGAGCACGCACACCTTCACAACGCCGCTCCCGCATCATTCAGGATCGTGCGCAGCAGTTCCGCCAGCGTCATCCCCGCCAGCTTCAGAATGCAGCCGGTCGACGTCTGGTCGTCTTCCGACAATCCGCAATTCGCATTCACTTCCAGCACAAACAATTCTCCGCTCCCGCGATCCATCCGCAGATCCACCCGCGCATATCCCCGCCCGCGAACCGCCACGTACGCGTCCTTCGAAATCTCCTCGATCCTCCCAGCCACTTGGGCGTCGCAGCCCGCGTACCCGTAAAAAGCCCTGCCATCGGGCGGCGGAGTTTCTTCCCGGTACAAGCCCCAATAGCGTTCATAGCTCAAGAATTTTTCCCCATCCGGAATACTCGCGTTGAACACGCGCTCCGCCGCCGGCAGGCATCGGACGGACCCCGGATCCCGCCAATCCCCCATCGCAAAAACCGTGAACTCCGGTCCTTCAATGAAGCGCTCGGCAAACAGACGCCGGGCATCGCAGAACCGGGGCATCTCCGCACTCATCAGTTCTTCGCGCAAAGCCGACACCTCGTCGTCGCGCCATACCTTCGACCGCAGAAACACTCCGCCGCTCGCCGCCGAAACATCCGGTTTCAACAGCAGCGGCGTCCCCACGCGCGCGCAGA
>JBEKOZ010000583.1:0-3815 GCA_049521275.1 Bryobacteraceae bacterium
CCGCTGCGGCGCGCGTGGCTCTGCGTAGCCGAGGTGTAGAGCCGGTCGCGGAGGATTTCAAAATAGACGGAGCTGAGGTCGGCGGCGGCGAAATCGTAGACGGCGCGGTAGACCTTGTGAAACTCGAGGGCGCCGTAAGAAGCGCGGCACTTGCGGACCAGCTCCTCGGCGCGGGCGAGAATCCAGCGGTCGAGCTCCAGCATTTCCTCGGGCGCGACGGCGTCGGCGGCGGGATCGAAATCGTACAGGTTGCCCAGCGCATAGCGGAAGGTGTTGCGCAGTTTGCGATAGGCCTCGACAAGGCGGTCGATGATGGTTTGGGACAGGCGGACGTCTTCGGTGAAGTCGACCGACGCGGTCCAGAGGCGCAACAAATCGGCGCCATGTTGTTTGATGAAAATTTCAGGCTCGACCGCGTTGCCTTTCGATTTGTGCATGGCGTGGCCGTCGCCGTCGAGGGTCCAGCCGGCGGTGGCCGACGCGCGGTAGGGCGACGCACCCTTCAGCGCCACGGCGATGAGCAGCGAGCTTTGGAACCAGCCGCGATGCTGGTC
Source organism: Bryobacteraceae bacterium (assembly GCA_049521275.1). Lineage (GTDB taxonomy): Bacteria > Acidobacteriota > Terriglobia > Bryobacterales > Bryobacteraceae > Palsa-187. Next base: position 555 of record JBEKOZ010000583.1, read on the forward strand.
GCCGCCTTCGAGATACATGTCGGCGGGCCAGGGCAGATCGTTCTCGGGGGTGAGTACGGCCAGGTGGCTGGCTCCGGAATCGAACCAGACGTCCAGGATGTCGTCCTCCTTGCGGTAGGACTGGCCGCCGCACTTCGAGCATGGGACCTCAACGCCGATCAGCTCGGCGGCCGTCATCGAATACCAGACGTCGGCGGTGTAGATGCGGAACAGCTCGACCACGCGGTTGAGAATTATGGGATCGAGGAGAGGCTGGTTGCAGGTCTCGCAATAAAAAGCAATGATCGGGACGCCCCACACGCGCTGGCGGGAGATGCACCAGTCGGGGCGGGTAGCGATCATGTTGTGCATGCGCTCTTCGCCCGAAGCTGGTGTCCAGGATACTTTTTTGACGGCGGCCAGGGCGTTCGCGCGCAGGTTGTTGTTGTCCATTCCGACGAACCACTGCTCGGTGGCGCGGAAAATGGTCGGGCGATGGCAGCGCCAGCAGTGCGGATAACTGTGGTCGATCATGCGGGTCGCGGCCAGGGCGCCCGATTGTTTCAGGATCTCGATGACGATGGGGTTGCCTTCCCAAACCGTCTTGCCGAGCAGTTCCGCCGGCAAAACTCCGGGCGCGCCTTCGGCTTGAAAGAAACGTCCCGCGGCGTCGACGGGGCAGTAGACGGGCAGGCCGTTGGCGCGGCCGATGGCGTAATCCTCGGCGCCATGGCCGGGGGCGGTGTGGACGGCTCCGGTGCCTTGTTCGAGGGTGACGTGGTCGCCGAGGATACCGATGGAATCGCGGTCCAGAAAGGGGTGGCGGAAGACCGTGCCCTCCATTTTTTCGCCGGGAAATGTCGCCAGCAAAACAGGCTGTTGCCAGTCGCATGCTTCGGCGGTCGAGTTGACCAGATCCTCGGCAACGATATAAACATCTCCATTATTTTCAATGGCTGAGTAAGTAAACTTCGGGTGATACGCGATGGCCAGATTGGCGGGGATGGTCCAGGGCGTGGTGGTCCAGATCAGGCCGAACACGCGTCGCCCGGCCAGCGCCGGATGGATCTTCGCCGGGTCCGAGGTGAGCGCGAATTTCACCCAGATGGAGGGGCTCGAATGGTTCTCATATTCGACCTCGGCCTCGGCCAGGGCGGTGCGGTCGTAGATGCACCAGTTGACCGGTTTGAGGCCCTTGTACACGAATCCCTGGTCGAGAAAATCGACGAAGGCCTGGGCGATCACCGCCTCGTATTGGGCGCTCATGGTCAGATAGGGATCGTCCCAGCGGCCGAGCACGCCCAGGCGGATGAAATCGCGGCGCTGGAGGTCGACGTATTTCTCGGCGTATTTGCGGCACGCGTTGCGGATCTGCGCGTGCGTCATGTTGGCCTTCTTGGAGCCCAGCTGGTTGTCGATTTTGTTCTCGATCGGCAGGCCGTGGCAGTCCCATCCCGGGACGTAGGGCGAGTCGTAACCCTCCATGGTCTTGAGCTTTACAACGAAATCCTTCAGGATCTTGTTAAACGCGGTCCCCAGATGGATCTCGCCGTTGGCATAGGGAGGTCCGTCGTGCAAAACATAGACCGGGCGGCCCTTGCGGTCGGCGCGAATCCGCTGGTAGAGGCCGGTTTCCTGCCACTGGGCGAGCAGTTTCGGCTCCAGGGCGCTGAGATTCGCCTTCATGGGGAAATCGGTACGGGGAAGATGGACAGTCTTCTTCAAATCGTCGTAGGGCATCGGGTATTTATTTATCGTAACTGATTACAATGGCAAGCGGCTTGGAATCAATCATCTGCATTATGGGATCCAAAGGCGCACTTAGCTATTGACAGGACATTAAGATCAGATTAAGATTCTAATTCCCATATCGGGAATATTCATCGGCGGAGACCAAGCGGGTCCAAGGAGTGCGCGGTGCATCCGAGTTTGACCTTTCATATTGGAGAGAAGGTCGTTTATCCCAACCATGGGGTCGCGACCATCGAGAATATCAGCAGCCGGGCGTTCGCCGGGCATTTCGAACGATTCTACCTGCTAAAACTAACTTACACCAGCATGACGGTGATGGTGCCGTTTTCGCACGTGGAGGATCTGCGGCTGCGCAAAGTGACGCGCAACGGGGAGGTGTCCCGGGTGATCGCTTTCCTGTCCGAGGGGCATTGCCAGCGGCGGCAGGACTGGAAGGACCGGTTCAAAGAGAATAGCGAGAAGATGCAGAACGGCAGTCTGCTGGCTGTCGCGGAGGTCATGAAGGGGCTGCTGCTGCTGCAACTCGACAAGCCTCTTTCGTTCCGGGAGAAGAAAATGCTGGACCGGGCGCGGCACATGCTGATCGCGGAATTTTCGACGTCCCGCGGCTTGACCGTGGCGGAAGCGGCGGACCTGCTCGAAAAAGCGCTGAGCAAGGCGCAGCTGAAGTTGCCCGAGGCGCTATAAGGGCACCCTATCAGCCTATGGAGCCGCGACCATCGGGAGCGGTCAGAGTGCCGTTAGTTGACTCGTTCCTGGACGCGCTTGCCGGTTCGTTCGCGGTCGATCAGCTCGTCGAAAATCGCCAGCACCTGTTTGCGGAAATGATAGACGCGGTGGAATTTTTGACGGATCTGCATTTCATTGCGATGCCGCTTCATCATTTTATCCAGCACTTTCCGGGGAACGTCGATATCGCGGCGCAGAGTCTCGGCTGAGTGCCCGCGCAGAAACAGGCCATAAAACATGGCCGCTTCCCGCTGCGGCGCCAAGGGGTCGAGCTCTTCCTGAAATGCTGCCATCGCGAGCACCACGAAAAATGCAGTATAAACCGCCTATCGGGATTCCGCAAGGTACATAATAGTTTTCATGAGATTACGGCTTTTGTTTATGACCCTGGCCGCGGCGGCGCTCGCCTCGGCGGAAACCTTTTCGGGCACCGTGGTCGACGTGATGTGCCGGGGCAAGGATCTGGCCGGCCATACGCGGGCCTGCGCGCTCGATTGCGCCAAGAGCGGATTCGGACTGGTCGAGGCGGATGGCAAATTTCTGAAGTTCGATGAGAGCGGCAACGCGCGCACGCTTGCGCTGCTCAAGAAAAGCGCCAAGGAGAAAGATTTGAAAATGAAGGTCACCGGGACGCTCGACGGCGAGGTGATTAAGGTGCAGGCGGTGGAGCTGCTTCCGTAAATGCCCTGGAGATCGCTCCCTGCGGTCGCGGCTCGGTAAGCAAATTGATTGCGCGGGCGCCGATTCCGAGCCGCGACCACAGGGAGCGATCAGCGGCCTTCTTCGCCAACCAACTGTCTG
>JBEKOZ010000584.1:0-3809 GCA_049521275.1 Bryobacteraceae bacterium
CGTCGCGCACCACGCACCGCTCGGCGCCACGATAAGACGCCGACACGTCACGCGCCCCTGGCGTAAATAAATCCCCATCGATCATCTTCGAAATGCGCGACGCCACCCCTCCGTCGGCGAACGGAGAAAGTTCGGCCTCGGGATCGTCCGCCGCCCGCGGCACGATCTTCGCCAGCCGCTCCGCCAGCGCTTCCGCGATCCTCTTTGCGTGGCGCGGCGTCCACACGCCCGACGCATTCACGCACGACCGCCCCGAATTCGCCGCAATCGAGGTCGCTATCACGTCGAGATATTTCTCCCATTCATCCGCGCAATCCTCGCCGATCACGACCTTGCTGAATCCCGGCCCATGCACCTCGACGCGCGGATCGTTCGCCCAAACTTTGGTCGACCCGACATCGCCGAATACCATCCCGCGCCCGCACTGGCGCAAAATCTCCGCGCCGCCCGCGTGATCGGCCGGATAGTAGCTGAACGCCGCCGGAGGCGCGCCTGCGCGGATCAAAGCCTGAATCAATCGATACGGCGTCCAGGGCTCCGCGCTGCCCGGCTTCAGCACCAGCGGAATTTTCAACGCGAACGCCGGCGTCCACAGCGAATGCACGCCCGGAGAATTGCTGGGCAAAACGATCCCCAGCGATTCCGTCCGGGGAAAAAAGCTCAGCCCCGCGCCGAAGCCGCGATCGAGCACGTCGTAAGGAATTTTTCGGGTCAACCCCGCGATCACCTGCTCCATCTCCGCCAGCGCGGCGTGGATCTTGTTCATGTTGCGCCGCACCAGCGTGTACGGCATGCCCGTGGTCGCCGAAAGCTGCGTCACATACTCGTTCGGCGATTGTGATGCATCGCCTACAGGCAGAGTTTCGTTGAGAAAAATATCCGCCGCCCGCTTGCTTATGGCGATCAACTCCGCGGTCGAATATTCTGCCAGCGCCTCCCGCGGAGTCTTCTGGTCGAGCAGATCGCGGCGGATCAAACCGACGTTCGCCTGGCTCAGCTCGACAAACGTTTCCTTCGTCCGATGATGCGGCGTCTTGACGACATCAAGGCTGCGATAGGGAACGCCTTTGCGGAGGATCGGGACATGAAGCATGCTTTATTGTAGCGAGCAGAGCCGGGTCCGCACGCTTACGCGTTGCGGTTCAGGGGTCGCGGCACGCAGGAGTGCGTACGCTACGCCAGCATTGTCTTCCAGGAGGCCTCGTCGTGGCCGATGCTGAGTCGGTTGGCGGCGCGGACCAGGGGCAGATGGAGGAGCTTGGGGTCGCGCTCAACTTTGGCGAGCAGCTCGGAATCAGAGAGCTTGAGATATTTGATGGACGGGTGGTCGCGGTCGACCAGCGCCGCGAGGGTGAAGCGGTCGATGAAGCGCTTGATTTCGCCGGGGGCCATCGGCTTCTTGTTCAGATCCACCAACTGGACGGCTGAGCGGCGTTCCTTGAAGAAGCGTTCTGCGGCGCGGGTCGGTTGGGAGCCCTTTACTCCAAAAATTTGAATCATTCTTCGCGCAGCACGGTGATGGGATCGACACGCGATGCCCTTCGGGCCGGGGCCCAGCAGGCGATCAATGCGATTATACCCAGCAGCGCGGCTACGGCGGCGAAGGTGAGAGGATCGGTTGCGGCGACTCCGTAGAGGAGATTTTTCATGGCGCGGGTCGCGAGCCACGCGGCGATCAGGCCGATGGCAAGTCCGATGCCGGTGAGGGCGAGGCCGCGTGACACGATCATGCGGACGACGCTTGATGCGCTGGCGCCTAGGGCTATACGGAGTCCGATTTCGCGGCTGCGTTGGGTGACGGCGTAAGAGAGTACACCGTAAAGGCCGATGGAGGCGAGCACTAACGCGAGTCCGGCGAAGGCTCCGAGCAGAGTCATCTGCTGCTGGCGGTCGGCGACATCAAGGTCGACGATTTGGTCCATGGTGCGGAGTTCGGAGACAGGCTGTTCGGGGTCGACCGAGGCGACGATGCGGCGCACGGCGGGGGCCAGCGCGGTGGGCTCGCCCGCGGTGCGGATGATCAGACTGTCGGGCGTCCATCCATCGTCGAGTGGCGTAATGGGTGTATAGATTCCTGGCTTCATCGCGAGCTCGTAGCCGCGCTCATGCACGTCGGCCACGACGCCGACGACGGTCGCCCAGACGGGCGTGGGGCCGCTGCGGAAGGAGACGCGATGTCCGACGGCGCTTTCATGCGGCCAGTAATGACGCGCGAAGGTTTCGTTGATGATGAAGGCCGGAGTGGATGAGAAAGTATCGGACTCCTCAAACAGACGGCCATCGAGCAATTTCACACCCAGCGTCTGGAGGTAACGGGGCGTGCCGACGCGGAACAGGGCGTCCGGGGAGTAATTCCTCTCGATGGTCTGCCCCTCGATGAGATAGCCGCGCGTGTTTCCGATGCTCTGAAAAGGAAGAGTGGAGGCGAAGGCGGCGCTCTCGACACCGGGAAGCGTGTTGACTTGGGCGAGCACGCGATGCACGTAATCGAGCATCTTCACCGGATCTTTATACTTCGGCCCGAGCATGGTGCGCATGGTCAGCAAATGATCGGAACGGAAGCCGATGTCGATGGCGCGGAGTTTGGCCATGGTTTGAATCATGAGGCCGGCTCCGGTGAGAAGCACGAGCGCGGCGGCGACTTCAACGACCACCAGGGCATCGCGCGTGTTGCGTCCGCCGGTGTCGGCGCCGGAGCGGCCGCCTTGCTTCAATGCGTCGTTGACGGAGGCTCGCGCGGCTTGGATGGCGGGGATCACGCTGAAGATCAGTCCGGTTAAAAGCGAGAGAGCGAGGGTGAACAGCAGCAGGCGCGGATCGAGGGCGGGCTTCGCGGTGTCGGGAAGGCCGGTGGGCACGAGGCGCGCGAGAATCTTCATACCCGCGAGGGCGAAGGCGAGTCCGAGGGTTCCTCCTGCGAGCGCTAGCAAGGTGGCTTCGGTGACCATCTGGCGGACCAGGCGGCCGCGGCCTGCGCCTAACGCGGCGCGGACAGCCATTTCGCGTTTTCGCGCGACGGCGCGGGCCAGAAGAAGACTCGCCAGGTTGGCGCAGGCGATCAATAGGACGCATCCGGCGGCGGCCATCAGAACGAAAAGCGCGACGCGGGTTTTGCCGAGCAGATCCTCCTTTATGGGGATCACGACGGCGCCCAGGCGATAGTTCACATTGGGAAACTGTTGTTCGAGACGCTTGGCGATGGCGGTCATTTCCTCGCGGGCGCGGTCGAGTGTGGCGTCGGGCTTGAGGCGGGCGACAACGCTCAGGTAGTGCGAGCCCCGCGTCGCTTCGTCGGCCGGAGTGAAGTGCATGGGGATCCAGAAATCCCGCTCGTGATCGCGAAAGACGAAGTCGCGAGGCATGACGCCGATGACGGAGTATTTTGTCCCGTTCAACATCATGGGTTGGTTGAGGCGGGCGAGATCGCCAAAATAGCGGCGCTGCCACAGACCATAGCTGATCACGACGACCTGCGCGCCGGCGCGGTCCTCATCCTCGGAGAAAGTTCGTCCGATGAGAGGCGAGACGCCGAGGACGGAGAAGAAATTGGGCGTGACGGCCTGGCCTTTGAGCTGTTCCGGAGTGCCGTCGCCGGTGATGCTCATGCCGCGGTAGCGGACGGCGGCCATATCGGTGAAGACATGGTTCTGCGCTTTCCAATCGAAATAGTTAGCGGGGGCTGGGGTGTTGTGGGGGAAACCAATTGAACTGGAGTCCTCGAAGACCATGACGACGCGATCGGGGTCCTGATACGGAAGCGGGCGAAGCACAACGGCGTCAAGGGTGGAAAAGATGGCGGTGTTGGCGCC
>JBEKOZ010000585.1:0-3804 GCA_049521275.1 Bryobacteraceae bacterium
GGTTGAGCTTATTCTTACCGAAACGGGATTGGACCCGGCTACATTGAAACTCGAGATCACCGAGAGTTCCATTATGGAGAACGCCCAAGTGGTGATTGCTACGCTTCGGCGATTCAAAGAGCTGAACATTGGGCTCGAAATCGATGACTTCGGAACAGGGTATTCCTCTCTGAGCTACCTGCGCCAACTCCCGTTCGACACAGTGAAGATCGATCGTTCGTTCGTGAAGGAGATGGGAACCTGTGACGACACTTCCGAAATCATTAGTACGATTTTGCAGCTAGCCCGGTCTTTAGGCATGGATGTCGTGGCGGAAGGTGTGGAGACAAAGGCTCAACTGGTCAGGTTGAAGGCGATGGGCTGCTCCTCGGGTCAAGGTTATTACTTCTCAAAACCGGTCGATGCGGAAAGGGCGCAACGGCTGATCCGGGACAAGGACATGCTGCAGCGGGGCATCCTCCCAGAGCCCGCATCTAAGATCGAAAGTCTGAGGCTGCCCGAGCCTGACGGGCTGGAGCCAGCCCTCACTGGCATGAAGACAGTGGCTGCTGCTCCTGAAATGGTCCAGCGCTGAGAAATACAGAGGCCGCAATCCATGATCGGGGAAGCTCGGAGCGAAGCTGTCCAACCACTCCCAACGGCCAATTATTCATGGTCGCCACGGTCCTGAGCCGGGTCACACCTGCCGACACCGCAACTACGGCGCCCCAAATGCGATGCCAAACTCTTTCTGACTCCATTCGGATAGTCTCGCGAGCACATCTTTCCCCGAACCTGCCATTGCCCTGTTGTCTTCCACTAGCCAGATCTCATCGCGCCGCCGAGTCTGCCACTTCACAGGGATGCCATCGCGCAGCCGCGCGGAGCATCAGGCGACTTCCCGCAAATCTCAACCGTCAGATACAATCATCGTTCTCAAGAAAAAGGGTGGTGCACCTTGTACCGCATGAACAACCTAGGAAGACTCTAGATTCTGGACGCGAACGCCTCGGCCGCGATGCAAGCTTTCTGGGCATTTGACAAAGCCGTCATGCCTGACGGAGCGATCCCCATCAAGTACAAAGAACTGATGGCGCTCGCCGTCGCGTTCACCACGCAATGGCCGTACTGCATTGAGATCCACTCGGGTAAAGCGCGGCTGGCCGGCGCAACCGATCCGGAGATCGCCGAAGTGGTGACGATTGCCGCGGCGCCTCCGGACGGGCGCTCCCATCACTCACGGTACTCATGCGTTTCCGGGAGCATAAGAGGCGCGGTGCCATTAGCCTGTGATTTGGCATTCTTCTGGGGCGACCTCGCTTACGACTGACTCTTCGCCAGCCGGAAGTCGATTGGAGTATACTGACTTCAGCCGGCGGACGCCTCGCATGATCAGATCGATACCATCCTTCTCTGCTACATGGTGCTGGCGGTTATCTCACCGGCACAGACCTTACGACCCTATATACCTTTACCGGCGGCCGACGGTGAAAGCCCGGGTGTGCCGCTTGTGGAGGGGCTCGACGGAAGCTTCTACGGGACTACCGAATACGCAGGGGACTTCATCTATAGCGGCAACGTTTTCGGCATTACCAGAGAAGGCGTGGAAACGATGCTGTTCTCCTTCGATTACACTGACGGCCGCGGCATGTTCGACTCAGGACTCGACTATGGCGGCATCGTTCAGGCCACCGATGGCTATCTGTATGGGGCGACGCCGGGGGGGCGGAGCCGAGGTGATTCAAGCTCTGGACGGGAACCTTTACGGAACCACACAGTCCGGCGGAAGTAACAACGACGGCACGGTCTACATGATGACTGTCGATGGGACCCTGACCACGCTGCACAATTTCGAAGGGAGCGACGGCTCCTTGGGAAACGGCGGCCTGGTTCAGGGTACCGATGGTAACTTCTACGGGACAACCCGCGGCGCGATCGCGGAAGGGCAGGACCGGCGATAGCAATGGCACGATTTTTCGCCTCTCCGTGGGGCTCGGCCCGTTTGTGAAGACTCTGCCCACGGCCGGGAAGCCGGGAGAGACTATTATCATCCTGGGTACTGACCTGGGAGGAATCACCGGGGTGGCCTTCCATGGAGTTCCGGCCAGTTTCACCGTGCTGCGGCCTTCGGAAATCCTGGCTGTTGTGTCAATCGGTGCGACGACAGGTCAAGTCCAAGTGACGACGGCGAGCGGGGTACTTTCGAGCAATGTACCCTTTCAGATAGCGATGGCTCCGGGCGGTAAGCGGGCTATGCCTGGGCTAAGGCAGTTATCGCCTCCGAACGGCGCTATGGTAGAAGCAGGCTGAAATCACCGCCATGGCTGAATACACTCTCCACTCCATTGCCTATCCGATTCTCGATGAGGCTCAGATTGCCCAAGCGGCAAATTGCACCACGCTTGCGCCGAAACGTTATCGCGATGGTGAAACGCTGATTGCAATCGGCGATCGGGCGTTCCAGTTTTTTATCGTCAAGTCGGGGGAAGTTGAGATCCTCGACTATTCCGGCGATGAGCCGAAGACGATCACGATTCACCGGAAGGGCCAATTTACGGGCGAAATCTCGCATTTAACAGGCACGCCCGCCATTTTTCGAGCAGTTGCCCGGGGTGACTGCGAAGTATTCGAGATCTCGGCGGAAGCGCTGCGGCATCTGTTGAACCAGTGTCCCGGGCTCAGCGATATTATTCTGCAGGCTTTTATCGCGCGAAGGCAGCGGCTCCGCGAATCACCGAACTTCATTGGGCTTCGCGTGATTGGGTCGCGTTACTCCGCGGACACCTTTCGGGTTCGTGATTTTCTCGCGAGGAACCGTGTGCTCTTCACTTGGATGGATCTGGAAACCGATCCGCAGGTTGGTCAATTGCTAAAGGAGTTCGGCTTGACCGAGGCTGACACGCCGGTAGTGGCCTGTTCACATCTGCTGTTGTTGCGCAACCCACCGAACCAGAAGCTGGCGGATGAAGTTGGTATCCATCAATCGTTGGAGCGGACAGTTTACGATCTCCTGGTGGTGGGGGCAGGGCCGGCGGGGTTGGCCGCTGCGGTTTATGGAGCGTCTGAGGGACTCCGAACAGCCGTGTTGGATTGCGTTGGTCCGGGGGGACAGGCGGGCAGCAGCATGAGGATCGAAAACTACCTGGGGTTTCCAACCGGGCTAACCGGCGCTGAACTTACAGATCGCGCGACGCTGCAGGCGAACAAGTTTGGCGCGCACCTCTCGGTGCCCACCGCGGCGGCTCGGCTGTCATTCGAAAACGGGTACGCGATTGTCGGTGCGGACGGAAGCGAGCCCCTTACTACGAAGTGCCTTCTCATCGCGACGGGGGCCCAATATCGGAGGCTGGATGTTGAGGGCTTCGAACGATTTGAAGGGACGGGAGTTTACTACGCCGCGACACCGGCTGAGGCGCTGCTCTGCCGCGGGTGTCCGGCTATTGTCGTAGGAGGAGGCAATTCGGCGGGGCAGGCGGCCGTCTTTCTGGCGGAGTACGCGAGCAGGGTGTTGCTCCTGATTCGGGGTGATAACCTGAACAAGAATATGTCCAGCTACCTGGTCCGAAGGATAGAGCAAACTAATAATATTGAGTTACTCAGTAATACGACTATCCGGCGGATGACGGGAAACAGTCATCTTGAGGCTATTGAGACCGTGAATAGCAACGATAGTCAGCGGCGGACTATAGAGACTCCGGCGGTATTCAGCTTCATCGGAGCGACGCCGCGAACTGATTGGCTCCCCGCGGAAATTGAACGCGACTCAAAAGGATTCGTCCGCACAGGAGCCGCCGTGGCGCAATCAATACACTGGGGCGTTACGCG
>JBEKOZ010000586.1:0-3803 GCA_049521275.1 Bryobacteraceae bacterium
TCTTGTAAAAAAGCGCCGGCCCCCAAACTAAAGAATTAACTGGCCGCGGTTGTTGCCGCGATGTGATCGAGCGATTGCCTGAACGGCGCATTTGAGACGCCGAGGCGAGGACATTGAATAGGGGAGCATGTGGATCGAATGGGCGATCGAGTCAAATTGGCTACCGGCCTGAACCTGGAGTTTCTCGCGGGCGGTGGCGCCATGGGCGAACGAATCCGCGCCTACCCCTGGGCGCGCACGCCGCTTGGCGAACCGAGCTCGTGGCCCCAAGGCCTGCGCACCGCAGTGCGTGTGTTGTTAACGACGCAGCACCCGATGTTCATTTTCTGGGGTCTGGAGCATACCTGCCTCTATAACGATGCCTATTGCCGTTCTCTAGGGCCTGAAAAACATCCCTCTATCTTGGGCGCACCTGGACGTAAGTCCTGGGAGGAGATCTGGCCGATCATCGGGCCTCAGATTGATCAGGTGATGCGCGGAGAGGGCGCGACGTGGCATGAAAACCAGCTTGTACCGATTATACGCCACGGCCAATTGCAGGACGTGTATTGGACCTACGGTTACAGCCCCATCGATGAACCAGCGTTTCCTCATGGCGTGGGTGGTGTGCTGGTTGTCTGCACAGAGACGACTGAACAGGTGCTGGCGCAGCAGCGGCTTATGGCCGAGCGCGAACGTTTCGTCCAACTGTTTGATCAGGCGCCCACCTTCCTCGCATTGCTAAGCGGTCCCGACCATGTGATCGAGCTTGCAAATCCCGGCTACCTAAGACTCGTGGGCCATCGTCCGGTTGTTGGCCGCAAGATCGCTGACGCACTTCCGGATGCCGTGGAGCAAGGCTATCTGACAATTTTGGATGAGGTTTATCGCACAGGAATCCCGTTCTCAGCTAGCGCAGCAAAGTACGCCGTTCAAGCCGCGCCCGAGGGCCCCGTTGATGAGCGGTACGTCGATTTTGTATATCAACCTATCGCCGACAGCGACGGCTCGATAAGTGGGATACTAGTGCAGGGAGTCGACGTCACCGCTCGGACGGAATCGGATCGCGCGCTCGCGCTAAACCGCGCGCGATTGGATTACGCGACGCGCCTTTCAGGGGTTGGTTTCTGGTACTGCGACTTGCCCTTTGATGAGCTTCAGTGGGACGAGCAGGTCAAGGATCACTTTTTCTTCCCTCCGACCGCCCGCATCACGATCGATGATTTCTATGCGAGGATTCACGAAGAGGACCGCGCCCTGACTCGGCAAGCGATCGAGGCATCGATTGGCAATCGCACTCCGTATGACATCGTTTACCGCACCGTGCATCCGACGACGGGCGCGGTTAAGTGGATACGGGCGCTCGGTGGCACCGATTATGCGAGCGACGGCACGCCGGCACACTTTGACGGAGTGACAGTCGATGTCTCTGCGCAGAAGCTCGATCAACAACGCCTGTCGAGTCTCAACCATCAGTTGCGGGAGCAAGATCGACACAAGGACGAATTTCTCGCGACACTTGCGCATGAACTACGAAATCCACTCGCGCCGATCCGAACGGGTTTGCATGTCTTGCGCGCCAGCAATAACCCGGAACAGCAAGCAAAGATCGGCGAGATGATGGAGCGGCAAATCGGGCACCTCGTGCGGATGGTCGACGACTTGCTTGATATTTCACGCGTAACACTCGGCAAGATCACCCTAAAGAAAGAGCGCGTCGATTTTCGTATCGTGCTGCACACTGCCCTGGAAACCACCCGTTCCCTTATTGAAGCGGCCGCGCATGAGCTTGCCGTGCGTCTGCCTCCGGATCCTTTGCCGCTCGAAGTGGATACCACGCGAATAGCGCAAGTGATCGCGAATCTTGTCAATAACGCTGCGAAATACACGCCGCACGGTGGACGAATCCAGATCACGGCTGAAGCAAGCGCCGGCGCGCTCGCGGTGCGAGTCAGCGACAGCGGATTGGGCATCCCGGCCGAGATGCTGCCCAAGGTGTTCGATATGTTCGTGCAGGTGGAGCGCTCTCTCGAGGAATCTTCGGGTGGACTGGGAATCGGCCTGGCGCTGGTACGAAAACTGGTTGAGCTGCACGGTGGGAGCGTGGAGGCGGAAAGTCCGGGCGAAGGGCGAGGCAGCACGTTTACGATCCGGCTCCCCTTGGCAGCCTCGAAACTCATCCATGCTGCTCGGGGAGAGCCCGCGAGGAGAGTAGACACCCCGGCGTTGCGCATTCTGATCGTCGACGACAATGTCGATGCGGCGGAGAGTCTTGCGATGTGCCTGGAACTTGATGGTCATCAGACCCGTCGCGCGCGCGACGGCGAGTCGGCGCTTGCGCTCGCGATGGAATTTCAACCGCAAGCGGCGATTCTCGACATCGGATTGCCCGGAATGGACGGCTACGAACTAGCCAGTGCTCTGAGAGGCCAAACCACTTCAGGCCCGCCTCCTTTGCTCATTGCCGTCACCGGGCGCGCCATGGAGGAGGATCGGCGTCGCTCCCAGGAAGCGGGTTTCGACCTGCATCTGGTGAAGCCCATCGACCCACACCTCTTGAATCGGATGTTAATAGGCGCACACGATGAGCTGCTTGTGGATGCGATGGCCATACCTGCTAAGGACCGGGCGCCGGCTTGACTGGTTCTGGGCGTTCCGCCCGTACCATGGGCATCGACATGAGACACTTCTCTGCGCATGATTCCGGCGGCCACTGTCCCTGAATCACCTCCGTTTACGGGCAAGTTCAGGCTTCGGTTTTGAGGGCTTCTTGAGGACGGCTGGGCGTTTTGACTTTGCAGCTTTCTTGGCACGACGCTGACGCCTGGACGTGCCGCCGGCCAACGCCCGGTGTCGCGTCACCGCCCGCGTTACAAGCGAGGCGAGCTGCCGGCGGTAATCCTCGACTTGAGTCCCAAGCGTGATAATCCGCGCCACCTGCGCGCGCATCGTTTCCCGATCGATCGCGAGTTCCTTCATCAGCGCCGATATCTGTGTGCGGGCTTCTTCGAGCGCCTGCTCGCGATAGCGGACCGTGATATCGAGTTCCTTCTCGCGTGCTGCGAAGGATTGCGCCCGAACCGCGGTTTCAAGCTGGAGCTGTTGGAGGCGCTCGCGAGCGCCATTGTCATCCTGCTTCGCGGCCTGGCTCGCCAACGTTAATGCCTTCTGCCATAAGCCATCTGCGAGGTCGGCGATCTCCGCCGGCATTCGGCTGAGGCTGGCCGGATCGCCGGCGGCGCGCACCCCCAAGTCTCGCCAGAAACGCTTCAGCGCCGCGGCAATAGTGGCGGGGCCCCCGCGCCCCAGCCGCTTGCGGAGAATCTCGACCGAGGGGCGCTGGCCTTCTGCCAGCACGTCGAGCGCCGTCCGCTCGATCTCCAAGTACGAGACGTTGGCCTGTCTTTCGCGGGTGGTGCCGTAAGCACGGTCATTCTTCATTGCTCGACAATACTTAGCTCATAGTGCCTTGTCCATATCGTATAGAACCATCTATAAGGACAGTTATCCAGATAATATGATAAACTCTAACCCATGGAGATCAGTAAACAGGCGGCTGAATCTGTCGCGCCGTGGATCCAGAGTAACGTCGCTGTCGAAGCTGGCGCCGCCGAGCGCGTGCGAGCTTGGTGGGAGCGCGCCCAGCAAGTCTATCCCGCTAATACGCAGAAGGCCTGGCGATCTGATTGGGCGGTCTTCCTGAGCTATTGCCAGCCCCTCGGGCTCAGTCCCTTACCCGCAGCCTCGGAAACCGTGGCCGGGTTCGTCACGCATTGTCGGGAGGCGGGAAAGAAACCTGCAACCGTCAGGCGCTATCTCTCCAC
>JBEKOZ010000587.1:0-3800 GCA_049521275.1 Bryobacteraceae bacterium
CTCAGCGGTTGACACACCCATCATAACCCAGCGAACTGCCTAGCTTGCCGCGACTGGGACGGCGGTCTTTTTCTTCGTCGTGCGGCGCTTCTCCACGGGAGGCTGCCGGTCGCTCTTTTTCAGATTCGGCAGGATGATCGTGAGGACAAATTTCTTCTCCCCATGCTCATCGAATTTGATCACGATATACTCGTCGCTACAGGAGAGTACGCTTCCTAATCCAAACTTAGGATGCTCAACTTGCGCGCCTTGCGCGAAGGCAGGTTTGGTGGCCATGTGAAACCGGAAATCCTTTAGGGGACCAGGATCCCCTTAATTCATTGTAACAAAAGGCAGATCAATATTCCACACTAGCCGCCTTTTCCCAACACCGTTTTCGAGCCCTGAACCGCCATGCGTAAAGCATGCGGACAAAACGCTCTTTACTACCGATGCGGCCGGGAACAATTCCCCCTCCATCGGCGTCAAAGGTAACAAGCATAGAGAAGAAACTGCTATTTTGGATTGAGCAGTGGCAGATAGCCCCGTGGCAGATAGCATTGTCGGCCTTCAATTCGACGTTCTAGCCGCACTCCGCGCGCGGGAGGAAGACTCCGTTCTGCTCAATGGCCTCCGCAGCGGCGAAGAGACTGCCTATGAAGCGCTGATTCAGCGCTTTGAGCAGCCGATCTATAACATCATCAGCCGCCTGCTGGACGATCCGGCCGACGCCGCCGATGTGGTGCAGGAAGTTTTCCTGAAGGTTTTCCGGAACGTCGCGGCTTTTCGCGGCGATAGCTCGATTAAGACCTGGATCTACCGCATCGCCGTAAATGAGGCGCGAAACCAGCGCCGCTGGTTCAGCCGTCATCGCCGCCAGGAAGTGAATCTCGAAGCCGAGGAACCATACGAGTTCTATCAGAGTGGGCACCGGAAAAGCTACCAGCACTTTCTGCCCGATCCTGGCCGTTCGCCATTCGAGGTAACGCTCGATCACGAGACTTCGACGCTGATTGAAGCCGCGCTGGCCGATGTGAATCCTAAATTCCGCGCCGCCCTCGTGCTGCGGGAAATCGAAGGCATGAGTTATGAGGAGATCGGGGAGATTCTGGAGATCTCCCTCGGTACCGTAAAATCGCGCATCCTGCGAGGGCGGGACGCGTTAAGGAAACACTTGGCGGGCCGGCTGGAGCCGGCGTCGTCGCCGGACTGGCAGCCCATCGGACTGGCAAGGGAACTGTAATTCGTTATGACACGCGATCTCAACGATTCGGTAAGTCGGCTTCTTCGCAACCTGCCTGCGCGCAATCCACCGGCGGGACTGCGCACCTCGTTGCGGGTGATTGCTTCGAGAGAGCGTCAGCGCATTCTTTCCACCCAGATTAACTGGCGCGACCGGTTGCATTTGTCCTTCAAAAATATGATGCGGCCCTTGGCCCTGCCCTTGGCCGGCGGTGTCTTTTCCACTGTGGCGCTGTTCAGCACGTGTCTGGTTCCGATGTATCCCGTGCACGCCGACGATTCCTCGGATATCCCCACCGCTCTGACGACGGAAGCCGCCGTCAAGCAAACCGCGCCGATTGGCGGAACCTGCGGCGAGGTGGTGGTGGATGTGACCGTCGACGAAGCAGGCCGAATGGTTGATTATAAAATCGTCAGCGGATTCAATTTTCTGACCACTGCGGAAGTGCGGAGGAGTTTGGAAAACAGGCTCATCTTCACCGAATTCACGCCGGTCACCCAGTTCGGTCAGCCGATCTCCGGAAAATTGCGCATCTCGTTCCGCGATAGCGAAGTCGACGTCAAGGGTTAAAGTCGAAGCCAGTGGGTCGTCGCCTCGGCCAACATTTTCTCACCCGAAAATCCATTCTGGACCGCATCGCCGAAGCTGCTTGCGGCGCGGCCGTGCCGCTGGTCGTCGAGATCGGCCCCGGCAAAGGCGCTCTCACAGAAGCTCTTCTGGAACGCGCCGGAAAAGTTATCGCCATCGAAGTCGATCCGCACCTGGTCCACTATCTCCGCCAGAAGTTTCGCGACGCGATCGAGCAAGGTCGCCTCGAAGTCCTCGAAGGCGACGTCCTCAAGACAGATTTTTCAGGCGCCGTCATCGCCGGCAATCTGCCCTACTACATCACTTCGCCGATTCTCGCCAAACTCTTCGCGATGGGAGAGCACTGGACCCGAGCCGTTTTTCTGGTGCAATCCGAGGTCGCGGAAAGATTGGCGGCGCAGCCGGGAACTCGCGATTTCGGGTACCTGAGCGTCGAAACGCAGGTTCATGCCCGTCCCGAAATTCTCTTCGCAGTGCCTCGCGACGCCTTCCGCCCGCCTCCAAAAGTCGATAGCGCGGTGGTCCGGCTGGAGCGGCGCTCTGTCTCCGAAGTTCCAGACCCCATTGCTTTCCTCAAGTTCGCCTCTTTATGTTTTCGCCACAAGCGCAAGACTCTGCGCAACAACCTGGCCCCTGTTTATGAAATCGATTCCCTGCCCGAAGGCCGTCTGCGCGCCGAGCAGATGAGCATCGCGCAACTCGCCGCGCTCTACGCAAGAATAGGCTCGTTTAAGCGCGATTAACGCGCGATGTTGTACAATAGATCGTCGGTTGGAGGTGGGTCTTCTCAAGTGCCCTGCTGACCAATTTCGGTCGCTCTGTTCTGCCTTTCGCAGAAAAGGCGTTCTGCGGTCTTTTCCCCGATGATTGCCGCGTCTGCGGCCAGCCCCTCCACGAAGTTTCCCGCATCCCCGTATGCCGGAAATGCCTGCATGAACCCTCGGCCCTTCACGCGGATTATTTTTGCGTTGCCTGCAAGACCCCCTTCTTGAATCATTTTCCGCTCGATGCACAAGGACGTTGCTCGTTATGCCGCCTGGGCCTCGCCGGCTTCGATACGGTCTACACCTTCGGTTCCTATGAAAACGCTCTGAGGAAGCTGATTCATCTCTTCAAGTACGGCAGGGTGAGTCCATTGGCGAGGCCGCTGGGCGCGCTGGTGGCTCGGGCGATTCCGCGCGAACATCGGTTCGATCTGATTATTCCGATGCCTTTGCACTGGCGCAAGCGATGGAGCCGCGGCTACAACCAAAGTGAGCTGCTGGCCCGGGAAGTAGCCCGGCGCTGGGGCGTGCCGGTCGCGAAAGTCGTGCGCCGCGTGAAGGCGACCGCGCCCCAGGCGGGACTCACGAATGCCAAGCGCCGCTTGAACGTGCGTGCCGCGTTTCGGATCCGCAAAGGAACAAATGTGAAAGGTTTGCGCGTGCTCCTGATCGACGATGTGGTGACCACCGGAGCCACCGCGAGCGCCTGCGCGCATGTTTTGAAGCGTGCGGGAGCGGGTCACGTGGCCGTAGCCGCGGTGGCGCGCACCGATCGACGGATTTCTCTGGAGCTCATATGATCGCCAATCATCAGGAACGCGTGCTGCAACGCCTTCATAAACCTGTTCTCGTACTGAACTCCAGCTACGAGCCGATCAATGTCTGCGCGGCGCGGCGCGCCTTGGTGCTGGTGCTGAAGGGCGTGGCGTCGGCCGAGGAGCACGCCAATGCGCAGGTCCATTCCGCGCGCCAGTCCATGAAAGTGCCCAGCGTGATCCGGCTGCTCGAATACCGTCGCATTCCTCACCAGACGCGCGCCCTTTCGCGGAAAAACATTTTGATGCGCGATCGCTACACCTGCCAGTACTGCCTCCGTACTTTTAACTCCGGCGAACTGACGCTCGACCATGTGCAGCCGCGCTCGCGCGCGGGCGAAACGACCTGGGAAAACCTGGTGGCCTGCTGCCATCCCTGCAATAATCGCAAGGGCAGCCGGACTCCGGAAG
>JBEKOZ010000588.1:0-3797 GCA_049521275.1 Bryobacteraceae bacterium
CCGCGGAAGAGGAAGTGATTGCAACTTCTGCTCGACACCCACGTCGTTGTGCGTTGGTTGTTCGAACCCAAAAGGCTTTCCCGGGAACAGATCCGGATGGTCCGCCAGGCGGAAAGGCGCGGCACGGCGGTCGGATTGAGCGCTGTCAGTCTGCTCGAAATCGCGACTTGGGCGAGCGAACGCCGACGTAAGGCTGACGCGACGAGTGAGGAGATCTTCGCCGAGTTGGAGACGAATCCGATGTTTCGCATTCTTCCCATCACCATCCCGATTGCCGCGGAAGCAGGGCGGCTGAGTGTTCTGCGCGATCCTGCCGACCGGGCGATTGTGGCTACGGCGCGGGTGCACGGACTCCGGCTGTTGACTTCCGATCAGCGGATTATCGCTTCGAAACTGGTCTCCTTTATCGATTAATTCCTTTCAGAGTTCGGGCAGCCTGTCGCCCAACAGGCCGCCCCCCTCCTAACGCGCTAGCCGCAGCATTTCGGCTACGGTGACCCCGGCGAGTCATCTTTTACAACAACCTGCCAGGATGGGATATCCCGAATCCGTGGTATCACTCTCACGGCAGAGCCCGCTGATAGGTACGACTGCCTCCCCCAATTCATCGGCGATCCCGCTTAGAGCTTCGAAGACTTTTGCGAGTCGCGATCCAGGGTTCTATTGGGATACCCCCAGACTCTTGCCTGTATGTTAGGGGGCGGCAGGAAGCACTCGTGGGACTGAGGCTCCGTAAGAATAGGGAATGGCGGGGGATAGAGTTTCGCGATGGCTTGTGATTGGCACCGAGGGGCTATATCCGAACACCGGACGCCGGCTGAAGCCGGCGCGGCAAGCTAAAGCTCGCGCCACTAGGGTTCGCGGTATTCGCCGAAGACCTGACGCAGGCGGCTGGAGATTTCGCCTACGGTCGCGTAGGCTTCGCAGGCGTCAAGGATTTTTGGCATCAGGTTATCGGAGCTGCGCGCGGCTTGTTCCAAGGCGTCGAGTTTCCGCTCGACCGGCGGACGCGTGGCGCGCAGTTCGCGGAGGCGGGCAATCTGGGTCTGCTCGATTTCGGGGTCGACGCGAAAGGTCGGCGTGGACGGCTCGCCTTCCTGGCGGAAACGGTTGACGCCTACCACGATGGTCTCGCCGGATTCGACCGAACGCTGGTAGGCGTACGCAGCACTTTGAATTTCGTTCTGCTGGAAGCCGTTCTCGATCGCGGCCAGAGTGCCGCCTATGGCGTCGATTCGTTCGAGGTAGCCGCGCGCGCCACGCTCGATGTCATCGGTTATCTTTTCGATGACCACGCTGCCGCCGAAAGGATCGGCGACGCTGGTGACTCCGGTTTCGTGGGCGATGATCTGCTGGGTGCGGAGGGCGAGGCTGGCGGACTCCTCAGTCGGCAGGCCGAGGGCTTCATCGCGGGAATTGGTGTGCAGCGACTGCGTGCCGCCGAGCACCGCGGCCATCGCCTGCAGCGCGGTGCGGACCACGTTGACATCGGGCTGCTGCGCGGTGAGCGACGAGCCCGCGGTCTGGGTATGAAACCGCAGCATCATCGACTTGGGATTCTTCGCGCCAAAGCGTTCCTTCATAATGTGCGCGTACAAACGCCGCGCGGCGCGATACTTGGCGATCTCTTCCAGGAAATTATTGTGCGCGTTGAAGAAAAAAGACAGGCGCGGGGCGAACGCGTCGACATCGAGGCCCGCGTTCACTGCCGCCTCGATATAGGCGATGGCGTTGGCCAGCGTGAAGGCGACTTCCTGGACGGCGGTGGAGCCGGCTTCGCGAATGTGATAGCCGCTGATCGAAATGGTGTTCCACTCCGGCAGTTCGGCGCCGGCCCAGGCGAACAGGTCGGTGATGATGCGCATGGCGGGACGGGGCGGATAGATGTAGGTGCCGCGGGCGATGTATTCCTTCAGAATGTCGTTCTGAATGGTGCCCGAAAGTTTGCGGATATTCGCGCCTTGCCGCCGTGCCACCAGGACGTACAACGACAACAAGATTGCCGCGGTGGAATTGATGGTCATCGAAGTGGTGATCCGGTCGAGCCGGATCCCTTCGAACAAAACCTCCATGTCGGCGAGCGAACAGATGGCGACGCCGACGCGTCCCACTTCACCGGCGGCAAGCGGGTCGTCGGAGTCGAGGCCCATCTGCGTGGGCAGATCGAAGGCGACGGACAGTCCGGCCGTGCCTTGAGAGAGCAGGTAGCGATAGCGGCGGTTGCTCTCCGCGGCGCTGCCAAAGCCGGCGTACTGGCGCATGGTCCAGAGGCGGCCGCGGTACATGTCGGGATAGATGCCGCGGGTGTAGGGAAAGGCTCCGGGCAGTTCTGTCATGAGCGGGTAATCTTGCGGGCCTTCAAAAATGAGCTGACGCCGAAATAGGCCATCAGCAGCGCGAATGCGACGGAGATGGCCGCTCTGAAGAAGGTTTCCGAGTTCCCGTTCACCAGACGCACGTTGCGCCAGGCGGACGGCGTGGCCCAAATCGCCAGAACGATGAAGACAAAGCCGATGACTTCGTTCCAGAGCGCGTGCATGGGACGAACGATGCCGGGCAGGATGTGCCCTAGAAACCGATTCACCATTCCGAGCTTGCTTTTTTGCGCTGCCATCGTTGCTATACTCATCCTAACATTCATGGCGTTATGGGCCGATACAGGAAGTGGTTGGCCGCAACCGGATGCCTGTCGACGGCATCTTACGTTAGTAGCGATGATATGCTGAAGGTGGCTTCGGGCGAGCGCCGGAGTCCAGCAGGAATCGAGGAACGCTTTTGGAAGATCGACTAAAGGAGCTCATGCAGGAACTGGGGAACGCGATCAACGAATCGCTCTCCGATTCCGACCGCATCGCCGCCGCGATTGGCGAGATCAAGCGCGCGGGCTACGACGTGTTCCTGGTGCTCGAAGCCACCATTGGATTCAACAAGCGGGAAGAGGGCGAGGAGTCCGAGGACGGAGAGACGGTCGAGATTGAAGCGCCGCCTGAGACGACGCGCCGCAAGGTGGGGAAGATCAAGCTCACGTCGCAGGATCAGAAATTTTTGAGGGCGCTCAAGATTTCCATCGACGACGAAGGGCGTTAGGCCGCCTGAAGGCGGCTGCGGGCTGAAGCCCGGCCCCACAAGTCTCTTATGTCTGATCGACTGAAGGAACTTCGCCGCCGACACGCTAACGCGGAAGCAGGGGGCGGCGACGAGCGGCGCGCACGCCAGCACGCCGAAGGAAAACTCTCCGCCCGGGAACGCATCGACCTGCTGCTCGACGAAGGCAGCTTTCAGGAGCTCGACAAACTGGTCCGTCACCGTTGCCGCGATTTCGGCATGGACGAACAGGTTGTCGACGGCGACGGATTCATTACCGGTTATGGCCTGATCCACGGCCGGCCCGCCTACGTGTTCGCCCAGGATTTTACGGTCTTCGGCGGCTCTCTTTCTGAGACCAACGCGAAGAAGATCGTCAAGATCATGGACCTCGCGCTCAAGACCGGAGCGCCTCTGATCGGCCTCAATGATTCCGGCGGGGCGCGCATTCAGGAAGGCGTGGTTTCGCTCGGCGGCTATGCCGATATTTTTCTGCGCAATACTCTCGCGAGCGGGGTGGTCCCGCAAATCTCCGCCATCATGGGGCCATGCGCCGGCGGAGCCGTCTACTCACCCGCGCTCACCGACTTTGTCTTCATGGTGGACCGCACCAGCTAGATGTTCGTCACCGGACCCGACGTGATCAAGACCGTCACGCATGAGGACGTGACCAAGGAAACGCTGGGCGGCGCCGTTACGCACAATTCCTTGAG
>JBEKOZ010000589.1:0-3797 GCA_049521275.1 Bryobacteraceae bacterium
AATTTTCCCCTCGCCGGTCCAAACGCCCGTCGCGCCAGCCTCGCGCCCGGCGCGAATGCCGAACCCGGCCAGCGCGTCGATGATCACCTGCTCGATGGCCCGGACATAAGCGTGCACATCGCGCTTCCATTCTCGCAAATCGAGAATGGGATAACCCACGATCTGCCCCGGCCCGTGATAAGTAACATCCCCTCCGCGATCCGTCTCATAAAAATCGATCCCGGACCGCGCCAGCAACTCCGGCGCAGCCAGCAAATTCTCCTGCCGCCCGTTGCGCCCCATGGTGACCACATGCGGATGCTCGACTATTAATAACTGATCGGAAATCGCTCCGCTCTTCCTCAATTCAACAAACTGGCTTTGCCGCTCCAGCGCCTCCGCATACCGTAAAAGCCCCAAGTCCGTTGTGGCGCACGCACTCGTGCGTGCCGCGTCGAGACTCGTCTCGACGCCCGGACCAGCAACACCTACCGAGCCGCGACCGCAGGGAGCGATCCGCGCTGCGTGAGCCTCCGACCCGACGCTAGGCATTAATCGCCTGTCCATACACCGCGTTAAACGCCTCGCCCACCGCCTCGTAAATCGTCGGATGCGCGTGAATGGTGTGAATCACGGTGTCGACCGTAGCCTCGGCCTCCATCGCCAGCACGCCCTCGCTGATCAGCTCGAACGCCTCCGGCCCGATGATATGGACCCCCAGCACTTCTCCATGCTTCTCGTCCGCGACGACCTTCACGAACCCGTCGTGCGATCCCATGATGCTGGCCTTGCTGTTCGCCGCAAACGGAAATTTCCCGATCTTCACGGCATGACCCGCCGCCCGAGCCTGCGCCTCCGTCAATCCCACGCTGCCAATCCCCGGATCGGTGTACGTGCAGCCCGGAATCCGCTGCCTGTTGATCGGCGTTGCCGGCTTGCCCGCCAGATGCGCGATCGCGACCATCCCTTCAGCCGTCGCCACATGCGCCAGTTGCGGCGTCCCCGCCACGATGTCGCCGATCGCGTAAACCCCCGGCTCGCCCGTGCGCTGCATCGAATCGACCTTCACGAATCCCCGATCCAGCTCGACCTTGGTGCCTTCGAGCCCGAGATTCTCCGTAACCGGCCGCCGTCCCACGGCCACCAGCAGCGCTTCGGTCTCCACCGTCTCGCGCTTCCCGTCGGCCAGCGCGACTTCGAACTTCACGCCGCTGTCGGTCACCTGAACGTTCTCCGCCCGGGCTCCGGTCTCGATCCGAATCCCCTGCTTCTTGAACACCCGCGCCAGTTCTTTCGAGACTTCCTCATCCTCCACAGGCACAATGCGCGGCAGCATTTCGAAGACCTGCACCTTGGTCCCGAAGCGGTGGAAGCACGACGCAAACTCGACGCCCACCGCGCCCGCCCCCAGCACCGCCAGCGACTTGGGGATCTCCCGCAAATCGAGAATCTCGATGTTCGTTAGAATCCGCTTGGCATCCGACTGCAACCCCGGCAGCATCCGCGCCGCCGACCCGGTCGCCAGCACGACATTCTTCGTCTCGTAGATCGTGCCGTCAACGTCAACCTTTCCAGGACCCGCCAGCCGTCCGTGTCCTTTGATCCAGTCGACCTTGTTTTTGCGGAACAGAAACTCGATGCCCTTGGAATGCTTGCTGACAATCTTGTTTTTCCGGTCGCTCACCATCGGAAAATCAAGGCGCGGATTCTCGCAATGAATCCCCTCTTCTTCCGAGTGCACAAACCGGTCCCACACATCGGCCGTGTGCAGCAGCGACTTGGTCGGAATGCAGCCGACCAGCAGGCAAGTCCCGCCCAGCCTCGCGTCCCTCTCCACCAGTCCAACCTTCAATCCATACTGCCCGGCGCGAATCGCAGCCGAGTACCCACCGGGACCACTCCCGATGACAATCACGTCGTAGGTCATTTCTTTTTTTCAGTGTAGCATTTGGAACTAACGTCTCTTCTCAAGGGAAGTCGTTACAGAAAGTGCCACCGACAGATCAGGAACTGCTGCTCAAAATGTTCTCGGGCGACGAGGATGCGTTTACCACACTTTATCGACGCCGCCAGGGACCGGTCTACCGGTTTGCGTTGCAAATGACGGGCAGCGCTGCAATTGCCGAGGATGTCACGCAGGAGGTTTTCATGGCGCTGCTGTCGAAAACCGCGAAGTACGATGCCGCCCGCGGATCGCTGGCATCGTTTCTTTATGGAGTCGCCCGCAACCTGGTTTTGCGCCGCATCGAAAAAACGGCGGAAATTGAGGATTATGCAGGGCCGGAAGACATTTTGGACGACCTCACCCGGCGCGAGACGGTGGAGCTCGTCCGGCGCGCCGTGCTCAGCCTGCCGCCGGCGTATCGGGAGGTGGTAGTGCTTTGTGATCTGCAAGATACGAGTTATGGGGAGGCCGCGCAGGTGCTCGATTGTCCCATCGGGACAGTGCGGTCAAGGTTGAATCGGGGGCGGTCGATTTTGGCGCAGAAACTGGCGGTAAGAGTATGAACGAGTTATTGAGAGCATTGGCTGAAAACGACCGCAACCTGGAAGCTCCGGCGGCGGTGGAAATAAAGTTAAGAGCAGCATTTAAAAAGAGATATCTGCACAGCAAGTGGCCTTACGTCGCGCTCGCCGCGGGGATTGTGCTCGCTATCGCCGTCTGGCCGAAGGCGCAAACCATGGAAATTGCAGTCGCGGCGCCGCCGGTTCCGGTCCTGCCGGTCGCCAGGGCGACTCCGCGGAAAGTGGTGCATCGCCAACAACCTAAAGAAGTTATGACGGAGTTTTACTCGCTGATGGACGATCCGCCACCGTTTGAGCGGGGCGAGCTTCTCCGCGTCACCGTGACCGCTTCGGCGATGCGGAGCGTGGGGCTGCCGGTGAGCGAGGAGCACCTGGACGACGTGATTCAGGCCGACGTTTTAGTGGGGGAAGAAGGGCTCGCAAGGGCCATCCGGTTTGTTAATCGACCTTAAAGGAGCATAAAAAGTGACAAAAATCGCGCTCTACGGAGCCTTGTTTGGGGTTATTTCGCTGTCCGCGCAGGATGCGGGCGCTTTGAAGAAGAGACTCGACGAAGCCATGGCGCAGGTGGTCAGCGACGAGATTATCAACACGAAGACGGTGAAAGGGGCGCCGTACTCGGCTCAATCTACGAGCGAGTCGGTGCAGGTGCTGGCCGACGGCAACCGCATCACGAATACCAACTCGACAACGATTTATCGCGACAGCCAGGGGCGGGAGCGGCACGAGCAGTCTTCCAGCATCCGCATTTCCGATCCGGTGGAGGGGGTGAATTACACGCTGCGTCCGGAAACCAGAATCGCGTTGAAGAACTTCCAGCCAAAGCTATCCATAGTACAAGACAAGGAAGCGGCGAAGGCAAAAATGGATCTGGAATCGATCATGAAGGCGGAGGTCCCAACGATCATGATGCACTCGACAAACGGCATCCCTGTAGGAGCAATGGGCACCGCGGCCGCATGGTCGAAACTGGATTCGGAGGAGGAAAATCTCGGCACGCAGATGATCGAGGGGGTTTCGGCGGAAGGCACGCGCAGGACCACCACGATTGTCCCCGGCCAGATCGGCAATGAGCGATCCATCGTCACGGTCAACGAGCGCTGGTATTCGCCGGAATTGCATTTGGTGGTGATGAGCATGCGCAGCGATCCGCGGACGGGCACGACCACTTATAAACTGACCAATATCAATCGCAGCGAGCCGGCCCCGACGCTGTTCCAGGTTCCTCCGGACTACACGTTGCAGGATTTGACTGGCGGGCGGAGTGTCTCTAAACCCGAAGAAAGGTAACG
>JBEKOZ010000590.1:0-5193 GCA_049521275.1 Bryobacteraceae bacterium
ATTTTGGACTGTATGCACACGGCCCCTTAGAGCAAACGGCATGGGGCTGACGGTAGACGCTACTCATAGGCTTTTGGAGATCACTGAAAATGGTTTTCTCCGTCTCGAGGACACGGATCTTGTCTACCGCCGGTGGCGTGAGCTGGTAATCGGCTATTCCATTTCTGGACGTCAAGTACACGACGCCCACCTGGTCGCGAGCATGCTGGTACACGACGTCACCCATATCCTGACGTTCAATGGCCGGGATTTCGTGCAATACGCGGAAATTGAAGTGATCGATCCGCTGACGATGGCCTAGCTTACTGCCCGGCGTGCAGGAAGCTCTTGAGATCCTCTTCATTCACGCCCGGCTCCCCAGGAGCCACGTGATTCAGCTTGCCGTCCTTCATCCATTGCTCCAGTTGATTCACCAACTGAAACAGATGATCGAAGGAATCGACGAAGAACAGCAGCGGCTGGTAATGGTCGATGGCAAAGCCCTGGTTGATCACCCATTCTAGCTGGATCGGGTAACGCTGCACGTCGGGCGAGGCGATGGCGTGCTCGATTTCGCCGTGCGAGCTGAGCAGACCGCTGCCGTAAACGCGGAGCCCTTGTGGTGAACGCATCAGGCCGAATTCTATGGTGAACCAGAAGAACCGGGCCATGGCGCGGATGATGCTGGTCAGCGCTTCCACTCCTGCGGTCGATACCATTTCGGCGGCGGTGTGCGCGCAATCGCCGAAACGGACCAGCGCCTCGGCGAAAGCGGGATCGGTATGCATCGGGACATGACCGGCGATGTCGTGGAAGATGTCGGGCTCCGGCAGGTAATCGAGCTGATCGGCGTGGCGGATATTCACAGTCGTCGGGAAGCAGCGGCGGCGCAGGCAGTCGAAGAATACGAATGCCGGCACGTAACCGCCGACGCCTTGCGCCTGGAATCCGGTCAAGGGCCGCAGAAAGCGGTTCACGTCTTCGAGGCGCGGAACGCGGTCCGGCTGGAGGCCGAGCGACGAAATGCCTTTCAGGAAATGCGCGTTTGCATATTTTTCCCACTGGGGCAGCATGCGGGAGTAGAGCAAACTCCAGGAATGATGATCCTCGGGTGAATAAAGCTGGTAAGGCTGTTCCACAAAGGACGCGTTCATTTGCTCTCCGTCTAAATGATACCTCAAAGACCCACGCAGAAGTGGTGCATAGGCATTTTTCTCAATGGCATAAGGTTTTTCGCCTCTATGCCACCGCATATTCCGATGGTAGGCTCCAACTGAGGGACTGTATGCGCCGTATTTTGTTCATAGTGCCGTTTGTAGCTGCCATCGCTGGCGCCCAGACGATGACGGAAGTGGGGGCTTCGGCTGCCGGGAGCGCAATTGGCAGCGCCGCGGGAAAGAAGGTCAGCGACGGGATTACCGCCATCTTCGGCAAGGTGGACAAGTCGACGGCGAAAGCCGCGAAGGCGCCGCCGGATGAGTCCAAGAGCGACCCGCTGCTGGAAGTCGGGCCCGGAGTGCCGAGAGTGACGGGAGTCGAGTCCGTGCCTCCTCCACCGCCGGCGGCCGGCTCGCGTCGGGCCAGCGCGCCCAAACCGGCTGCCGAACCACCGCGGCAGATCTGAAGAATATTTCCAAGGGCCTGAGCCGCGAGGACCTGCTCAAACTGGGTGCACCGGCGTCGCGCATCACCATGGATGACGACGGACATTTGCTCGAAATATTCAGCTACTCGGATAAGGACACGTCGTTTGGGCGCGTGCGCCTGATCGATGGAGCGGTCGCTACCGTAGAGATCCGGTAATCGCCTTCACGTGCTGGTAGACCAGCGACACCGGCAGGCCCATGACGTTGAAATAACAGCCTTCGACGCGATCGACGAATTTTGACGCGAGGCCCTGAATGGCGTAAGCACCGGCTTTGTCCATCGGCTCTCCCGAAGCGACGTACTCGTCGATTTCCTGCTCGTCCAGTGCGATGAAACTCACGCGGGTCGACTGGCAATCCAAAATCGTACGGCTGGGGTGTTTCAGGCAAATTCCGGTCATCACCACATGCTCCCGGCAGGAGAGAGCGCGGAGCATCGCCTTCGCGCCGGCCGCGTGATGCGGTTTTTCGAGCACCCGGTCATCGAGCACGACAGTGGTATCGGCTCCCAGCACGATTTCGCCGGGGTCCTCCCGATAGGACGCTTCGGCCTTCGACCGCGCCAGGCGGGTGACATACTCGCGGGGATCCTCGCCCGGCGCGCGCACCTCTTCGACCTGGCGGGCTCGGACTGTAAACTGGAATCCGGCGAGGGCGAGCAGTTCCCTGCGGCGTGGCGATGTGGAGGCAAGAATCAAATTCGGCCGGCTTGATTTAGGCATGTTTGGTACAATCATGACTTCCCCCGGCTAGTGTATACAAATGGAACGCGCCGGACGCCTCATCGGAAAATTGAAACTGGACGTGGACGATCCAGAGCTGCGGGCGCGCGCGGCATGGAAGGTGGCGGCGGGGAAGAAAATCGCAGAGCACACGCGCGCCGTGGCGCTGGTAAGGGGTTCCCTGGTGGTGGAGGTCGAGGATCAGGTCTGGCAGAGGCAGTTGAAAACGCTGAGCGGGTTTCTGCTGCGGAATCTGGAGAAGGCGCTGGGCGAGTCGCTGGTGAGGGACATCGATTTCCGGCCGATGCCGAAACGCCGCGAACCGCACAGAGCGGAGCGGGCCGCGGGCAGGACCAGCGAAGACGTCTTGGACCCGGTGCTCGACGTGTTATACCGTCAGTCGCGTAAAAAGGGATGAAGATAACACCAGATGACGTGCGCCGCGTGGCGGAACTGGCCGCCTTGGCGTTGCGGGACGATGAAGTGGAGCGCATGGCGAAAGATCTGGACAGCATCCTGAGCCACATGGACAAGCTGAACGAACTGAACGCTGAACTGGCCGGCGTCGAGCCGATGGCGCAGGTTCTGTTCGACGCCGAAGAGACCGCGACGCTGCGCGAGGATCGGGAGCGGCCGACTTTATCGAATGCGGAGGCGCTCCAAAACGCTCCTGTCTCCGGGAGCGGGTATTTCAAAGTCCCCAGGGTGATCGAGCGGTGAAAAATCACACCATCGGCTCGATACGGCAGGGGTTGCTCAAGAAGGAATTCAGCGTGGAGGAGTTCACCCGCGAGGCGCTGGAGCACGCCGAACGGGAGAATCCCAAGACCAACGCCTACCTGACGTTTTCTTCCGTGCGCGCGCTGGCGGCCGCGGAGGCGGTCGACCGCAAGATCGCGGCGGGCGAGGATCCGGGAGCGCTGGCCGGCGTTCCAGTGGCTGTGAAGGACGTCATCGTCACCAAGGGATTGCGCACCACCTGCGGATCGAAGCTGCTGGAGCACTACATTCCTCCCTACGACGCGACCGCGATCGTCCGTTTGGAGCAAGCCGGCGGCATCATCCTCGGCAAGACCAATTGCGACGAGTTCGCGATGGGCTCGTCGAACGAAAATTCGGCGTTCGGGCCGGTGAGGAATCCAGTGGCGCTGGACCGCGTGCCGGGCGGATCGAGCGGAGGCTCCGCGGCGGCGGTCGCACAGGGGACGGCGGTGGTTGCTCTGGGCTCCGACACGGGCGGATCGGTACGGCAGCCGGCTTCGTTCTGCGGAGTGGTGGGCGTGACGCCGACCTACGGCCGGGTGTCGCGATATGGATTGACGGCGTTCGCGAGTTCGCTCGATCACATCGGACCGTTTGCGGGGACGACGCGGGATGCGGCGGCTTTATTACAGGCGATCGCGGGTAGGGATGAAATGGACGCGACCTCGGCGTCGGCTCCAGTGCCGGATTACACGGCGGCGCTTACTGGCGACGTGAAGGGATTGAAGATCGGGTTGCCGCGGGAATATTTCGAGGGACTGGCGAGCGACACGGGCGACCAAATTCATCAGGCGGTCGAAACACTCCAGAAGCTGGGTTGCGAGGTGCGCGACATTTCGCTGCCGCACACGCAGTACGCGATCGCCACCTATTACATCATCGCGACCGCGGAGGCGAGTGCGAACCTGGCTCGCTACGATGGGGTTCGTTACACCACCCGAGCCGCCTCGGCCGGCACACTGGCCGAAATGTATCGCGAGAGCCGCGATGAGGGATTCGGAGCGGAGTGCAAGCGGCGAATCATGCTCGGGACCTATGTGCTGAGCGCCGGTTATTATGACGCGTACTATCTGAAGGCGCAAAAAGTCCGGACGCTGATTGCGCGGGACTACGCCAACGCGTTTCAGCAGGTCGACGCGATTGTGGCGCCCGTGTCTCCCTTCCCGGCGTTCAAAATCGGCGAAAAAGTGGACGATCCGGTGGCGATGTATTTATCGGATATTTACACCATCACGGGCGACTTGGCGGGGATTCCCTGCATGAGCGTGCCCTGCGGCGTCACTCCGGAGGGATTACCCGTGGGTTTGCAGATTCTGGCGAGCCATTTTCACGAAACGACGATGTTTCGTGTAGCGGACGCCTACGAGAGAGCATCTATTTAGCGACAAGGAGAAAACATGCCATTTACACTGCCAGCACTACCTTACGCGCACGACGCGCTGGAGCCTTATATCGACAAACTGACGATGGAGATTCATCACGGGAAGCACCATCAGGCGTACATCACGAACCTGAACAAGGCGCTCGAATCGGCGCCGGATCTGGCCGGGAAGTCGGTTGAGGAGCTGCTCGCGAATAACTGCGGGATCGTGCCGGACGCGATCAAGACCGCGGTTCGAAACAACGGCGGAGGCCATGCGAATCACTCGCTGTTCTGGACCATTCTCGGGCCCAAGGCCGGCGGCGTGCCGTCAGGGCACCTGGCATCGGCGATCGACGGCGCATTTGGAAGCTTCGACACGTTCAAAGAAAAGTTCGCGGCAGCGGCAACGACGCGGTTCGGGTCGGGCTGGGCGTGGCTGTTGAAGACGGGTTCGGGCGTGGAGATTACGTCCAGCGCAAACCAGGATTCGCCCATCATGGAAGGAAAATTCCCGGTGTTCGGCCTGGACGTGTGGGAACACGCATATTACTTGAAGTATCAAAATCGCCGGCCCGATTATATCGGGGCCTGGTGGAACGTGGTGAACTGGGCCGAGGCGGAAAAGCGGTTTAACGCCGGCAAGTAAGGGTTTTGGTGGCGCGAGCTTTAGCTTGCAGCATCGGCTTCAGCCGATGTCCGGCCGGAAAGACGTCGGCTGAAG
>JBEKOZ010000591.1:0-3786 GCA_049521275.1 Bryobacteraceae bacterium
CTTCAGGCGCTCGGGGTAGTCTCCTACGACGACGAGAACGGAACTTACCACATGCGCGCCTTCAACGACGGCCGTTTTCTGGAGACCGAGGTGAAGCTGGTGGACCAGGGCTTTACCTGGGGCTTTGCGGTGGGACAATACCGGACCAGCTCCGTGATGCGGATCGACGAGAAGGGAGACTGGACGGAGCTCCACGAAATTACGATCGGCACGCAAGCCCCGAGGAAGTTCATGGAACTGCGCGTCAGCCGGCAGAAATAAAAGAAGCCAGGCTACTGGCTACTTCCCGCAGCGTACCGTTTGAAAATCTGTTGCATGTTTTGCGAAAACGCCGACCGCGCCAGCACCATGTTGCAGCCCGCTTCCTGCGCCTTCTGCTTCAGCTCGCCCTGCACGTGGGATACGAAGCCCACCACGCTGATCCCCTTCAACTCCGGCGACGCTTTCAGCTCGGCGATCAGATGCAGCGGATCGACCGCGGCGCAATTCAGGTCGATCACGATCACCGCCGGCCCTGCCTTCGCGCGGTCGATGGCGTCGATTTCGCTCTTCACGAATTCCGCGGCCAACCCCGCGTGCTTCGCGGCCTCATTGATTTTTACGGTGAAAAACAGGTCCTCGATGACGGCCAGGACTTTCTTGGGCATGAAATTCAACCCGATCTTACCATGGTATGTTGAACCCAGTGGCCTCCAACAACCCGTTTTCAGACCCTCTCCGCTTCGAACGGCGCGTGCCCGAATGCGCCATCGTGATCTTCGGAGCGAATGGCGACCTCACCAAGAGAAAGCTGCTGCCCGCGCTTTACCGGCTCGCTTATGAACGGCGTCTGCCCGATTCTTTCGCCATCGTCGGCAACTCGCGCACGCCGATGACCGACGATGTTTTTCGCGAAAAAATGTGTGAGTCGGTCAAGCAGTTCCTGGAGGATTCGCCCTTCGATGAGGATTTGTGGAAGAGCTTCGCGCGCAATATTTATTACGTCGCGGGGGATTTGAACGACGCCAAACTGTACGCGGATTTGAAGACGAAGCTGGACGAGCTGAATCGTCCCAACGTGCTCTACTATCTGTCCACGCAGCCCAGCTATTATGGTCCGGTGGTGGAAGCGATCGGCGCGGCGGGGCTGGGACGCGGCACGGAAAAGGGCTGGCATCGCGTGGTGATCGAGAAACCTTTCGGCCACGACCTGGATAGCGCGCGCGCTTTGAACGCCCGGGTGCACAGCGTGTTTCCCGAGGAGGAAGTTTACCGTATCGATCATTACCTGGGTAAGGAAACGGTGCAGAACATCACCGCCTTCCGCTTCGGCAACGGGATTTTCGAGCCGCTCTGGAATCGCCGCTACGTGAATCACGTGCAGATCACCGCCGCCGAATCGATCGGCGTCGAAGGGCGCGGCGCGTATTATCAGGAAGCGGGCGCGTTGCGCGACATGATTCAGAATCACCTGTTGCAGGTGATGGCGACCGTTGCGATGGAGCCTCCCGCGGTGTTCGAGCCCGATTCCATGCGCGATGAACGCGCCAAGCTGTTGCGGTCCGTGAAGATCATGAAACCGGACGAGGTGCATATTTGTTCCGTCGCCGGGCAGTATCGCGGCTTCCGCGAGGAGCCGGGCGTCGATCCGCAGTCGCAGACCAATACCTTCGCGGCCGCCACTTTTTTTGTCGACAACTGGCGCTGGGCCGGCGTGCCGTTCTATATTCGCAGCGGAAAAAAGATGCCCAAGCGCACCACCGATATCGCGATTCAATTCAACAGCGCGCCGCACACGCTGTTCACGTCCGAGGACGGCCGTCCGCCCCGTCCCAATCTGCTGATCCTGCGCATTCAGCCGGAAGAGGGCATTTCCTTGCGGTTTTTGTCGAAGTTTCCCGGCTCCGGCATGAGGCTTCGCCCGGTGTCGATGGATTTCAATTACGGATCGAGCTTCGGCGAGCGGTCGCCGTCGGCTTATGAAACGCTGCTGATGGATGTCATGATCGGCGACGCAACGCTGTATACGCGCCAGGATATGGTGGAGGCGAGTTGGAAGGCGGTCACGCCCATTCTCGATTCCTGGACCGAGCGCACGTTCGATTTTCCGAATTACGATCCCGGCACCTGGGGTCCCGCGGAAAGCGACGCGATGCTCGCGCGAAACGGGCACAAATGGAGGAATGGCTGATGGCGTGTCCCGCTCATTCCGTTCCGCACTGTAGCAACGACCGGGACAACGCCCTAAATTCAGGTGGACCTGGTGGCGCGGACTTTAGTCTGCCGCGTCGGCTTCAGCCGGCGTTTGGGCTGTATTTTCGTCAGGCCGAACATCGGCTAAAGCCGATGCTGCAAGCTGAAGCTCGCGCCACATCGCTTGGGGGGTGGAAAAAGAAATGACGCCGGCGACCCTGGAACCGGAGAAAATTTTAAAGGATCTGCGCAATCTGTGGAGCGACCTGGGGCGCGACGCGGAGCACAAGGGCGGCGTGCTGCGCGCCTGCGGCATGACCCTGATCGTCGCCGCCGACAGCGCGGCCGACACCGATGAACTGCGCCATACGCTCGGCGTCCTGATGCACGATCATCCCGCCAGGGCCGTCGTTTTGAAATTGAATGAAACTCCGGGACTCGACGCCAACGTGTTTTCACAATGCTGGATGCCCTTCGGCAAGCACCGGCAGATTTGCGCGGAGGGCATCGAAATTACCGCGGGATCGAACGAATTGACCCATGTGGCGCAGTTGCTGCTGCCCTTGCTCGTCCCCGATCTGCCCGCCGTTCTGTGGTGCCGCGGGCCGCGCGTGTTCTCGGGCGACGCCTTCCAGCCGCTGCTTCCGCTGGTGCAGAAAGTCATCGTCGACAGCACCACCGTTTTGGATCCGTACGCCGCCGTCACCGCCGTTCGCGAGCTGCGGAAACAAGGGCGTCTGGTGGCCGACCTTTCCTGGGCCAAGCTCACCGGACTGCGCGAGCTGATGGCCAGCCTGTTCGACGAAGGAACCGCCTCCGGCATCCGCTCGGCGCGGATTTTCTACGGCGGTGACGCGCCCACGGTCAGCGCGATCTACTTTTCCACCTGGATGGAGCGAGCCTTGCCCGGCGCACGCGTCACGCTCGAACATCGCGGCGACGGCACGCGCAGCATCCGTTCGATCGTCCTGTCGGGCGATCGCGAAGTCACCCTCACGCGTCCCGATAAAGCGACGATGGAGGTCCAGTTCGGAAACCAGATCCGCCGCTCCACCATGCGGCTGCTCTCGGAAGAAATTCTCATGAGCGAGGAACTGTCGATCCTCGGCCCGGATCCGATCTTCGATAAGGTCCTCCAATGAGCGATCTGCGCACCTTCGCCGATACCCGCGATGCCGCCGAACATTGCGCCGCGCAGATTCTCCGGTACCTCGGCGATTCGCCGCGCTCCACGCTGGCCATCTCCGGGGGCTCCTCGCCGCGGGCCATGTTTGAAATTTTTGCAACCGTCGCTTTCGACTGGAATCGCGTGCAGCTGTTCTGGGTCGACGAACGCTGCGTCCCGCCCACCGATGCGCGGAGCAATTTCAAGCTCGCCAACGATACCTGGCTCGCGCCCGCCAGATTTCCGGAAGCGAATATTCATCGCGTGCAGACGGAGCGCGACCCTCAGGATGCCGCCGAAGTCTACGCCGACGAACTGCGTCTGGTTTTCGGCGAGGGCATTCCGCAATTCGATGTGATCCATCGCGGCATGGGTCCCGACGCGCACACCGCCAGTCTTTTCCCGGGCGAGCCGCTCATTGACGATCGCACCGGCCTCACCGCGGCCGT
>JBEKOZ010000592.1:0-3764 GCA_049521275.1 Bryobacteraceae bacterium
CAAGAAGTAGCCAGTAGCCGGTAGCCAGTAGCCAGTAGGAAACCGTTGCTCCTCGGCATGCGTTTGAAGTTATATGAGATGGATCGTGGGGCTGATCACCGTCGTTTCGGTCTTCGCTCAGCAGAAGAAGCACGCTGAGCCTGCGCCCGCTGTGTTTCCGCTCGAGGCTTTGCACGTGGAGGGGAACAAGAAGCTGACCGTCGAGAAGATCCTTGCCGTCGCCGGGCTGAAGATCGGCGAGCCGGTGATTCGCACCGATTTCGATGACGCCCGCAAACGGCTGATGGCTACCGGGGCGTTTCAAAGCGTGGCGTACGAGTTTAAGCCGAGCATGGATGCAAAAGGCGTCGACGGCCTGCTGCGCGTGGTGGAGGTCGAATACTGGTTTCCTTACCGCTTCGAGGATCTGCCCGCCACCGATGAGGCTCTGCGCGCGGTGCTGCGCAAACAGGAGCTGATTCTCGATGACCGCATTCCCGCCACCAAGGAAGTGATCACGCGCTACACCGCGGCCATCGAGGAATTTCTGGGCGGCAAGGTGGAGGTGACCGGCAAGGTGATGTCGGACGTGCCGGACCAGCCCGCCATCGTGTTCCGTCCGCCGGGCGCGCGGCCGAATATCGCCGAGGTGCATTTCGAAGGCAACGAAGTTCTGCCGACCGCGGCGCTGGTGAACTCACTAGCGCCGGTGGCGATCGGCGTGCCTTATAGCGAAGCGACCATGCAGCAGCTGCTCGACGCCAGCACCCGGTCGCTTTATGAAGGGCGCGGCCGCGTGGGCGTGTCGTTTCCCAAGGTCCTGGTGGAGAAAGCCTCCAAGGTGGACGGCGTCTCCGTGACCATCACCGTGAAGGAAGGCCCCTCGTACAACATGGGATCGGTGAAGCTGACGGGCGTCCCTCCGGACGAGCAGGACGGCATCAGGAACATCGCGAAATGGCGCGCGGGTGACATCGCCGACCTGGAAGCCGTGCGGACGAGCGCGATCAAGATCACCGACCGCCTGCGGAACAACGGCTATCTGCACGCGACGGCGAAGACGGATAAAACCATTCATGAAAACGACCACACCGTGGACGCGCTGATCACGGTGACGGCGGGTCCGCAATACCACATGGGCAAGCTGACCATCGACGGGCTGGACCTGCTGACGGAGCCGCAGATCCGCAAGGTGTGGAGCATGAAGACGGGCGATCCCTTTCGTCCCGATTATCCCGATCAGTTTTTGAAGGACCTGCGGGCGCAAGGCGTGTTCGAGAATCTGGGCGAAACGCGGGCCGAGAAAACCAACGACGAGAAAACGCACACGGTGGACGTGAAACTGTTTTTCGGAGTGGCGAAGCCGAAGGAGAAGACCGGCGTCAAATTGCCGGGAGGCCGCGGCGGAATCCACCAGTGACCGGTGTTGAGCTGACCGGCCATCAAGGAAACGACAGAAGCGTCGAAGTGACTATTTGCCCCGCAGATTCGGCGCCGGAGGCTCGGAGCAGGCGAGGCCGCACGTGCCCGGCTGTACCGTAATCTTCCCGATGTTGCTGGTGAAGATCCGGAAGGTGTTCTCCGATGTACCGGTGAAAGCCTGCACTTGCACGTCCTGCACGCCGGAGGTCCCCGGCACCTGCAAGTTGACTTGATACAGCCCGATGAAACCCGGCGCCAGCCCAGCATACGACACCGGCGCGCTGAGCTGGCCGATGGTGACCTGCGGATCCACTGTACTGCCCGTCGCCCCTGGCGCGGCGAATCCGGTTGGCGGCGCGTCCTCAACCACGCCCAGCCCCGTCATATATATTGTCACGTACTCTCCCTGCGCAGCCGGGTAGGTCGACGTCACGATGGAGCCGTTTGCCGAGTGCGTCGCGCAGCTCGACGCCCCGTCCAGAAGGAAGATCCCGGGCTGCGCCGCCGAGACCGGGACCGTCAACGGAGTCGAAGTGCCCATCGGCGTCGTGACCATGACCGTCGCGGAGTTCATCCCGGCGAGCGACCAGGGAGCCTGCACGCTCAGCTGTTCCGAACCGTTCTGATTCAGCACATAGTACACCGGCGCCGTGACGCCGTTCATGGTCACGCTGGTGTTGCCCAGTTGTGGCGGCCAGGGCGATCCCGGCGCAACCAGGGTCTGTCCCGGCGCCGCTCCCAGGTTGGTGCCGAAAATCGTGATGATCCCGCCTGCCGCGATGCCGGACTGGAAGCTGGCGGCGTTGGTCACGCCCACGCCGGCGCTGGTCATGCTGATGGTCGGCACCTGGGCCGAGGCGATCGCCGCGGCGAGCGGCAAGAGAAATTTCATGCGCATCCCGATTTACCTCCAGATGTGCTGGACATAGCTTATCTCAAGCGGATCAGGCAGTCGATATGCTGTTGGGAATAGACTGGAAGATCGCTCCATGCCGCCGCTGGCGCAATTGCTCGATACTCTCGAAGGCTTCCACGGTAAGCAACAGCCGAATTGGCCGACCGATCCGTATCTGTTCTTAGTCTGGTGGCACTGCGGATATCCCGCGAGCGATGCCGTTTGCGCGAAGGGTTGGGAATCGCTGCGCGGCAAAATCGGCGTCGAGCCGGAGCAGCTTCTCGCCGCGAATCCTTCCAAACTGGCGCTCGCGTTAAAGCCGGGCGGAATGGTTCCCGAACTGCGCGCGATGCGCTTGAAGGAAATCGCGGAGCGGATTCAAAGGGAATTCGGCGGCGATCTGCGGACCGGCCTCGCCGGATTGCCCATCGCGAAAGTTCGCGCCGCGCTCAAGAGATTTCCCAGCATTGCCGATCCGGGCGCCGACCGCATTCTGCTGTTTGCGGGCATCTCGCCGGTGGCCGCCGTTCCCTCGAACTGCCCTCACGTGCTGGTGCGCCTGCTAAAAGGAAAGGAATCCGAAAACTACGGCGCGACCTACAAAGAAGCGCAGCGCATCATCGCCGAGGAAGTGCCCGCGAAGCTCGACGCGCGCATGCGAGCCTACCTGCTGCTGAAGATTCACGGGCAGCAAGTGTGCAAGCGGACCAATCCGAAATGCGGCGATTGCCCCGTGGCGGCATCCTGCGCATTTTTTTCGGGGAAAACCTAACCTGACGGGTTATTTGGACAAACGGCGGAACAGACCAGTATGGAGCTTGCTCGTTTTACGTTGAGCTTGTTCGAATTGTTCGCTAGAAGCCGTGAGGACGCCGGCGGTTTTCAGGCCAACGTTTTTATCGTCTCCCGATTCGTACGGCGGCCGCACGGAGCCGGCTTTCGTCGCTTTTCGCTTGTTCCCTTTTTCCACCACACCCTCTGTTCTTCAGTCTATCCGAACCCGAGAGATTACGCTTAACCCTTGCAGTCGATCCGGTGCCCCGCCGCCGGGCGCAAGGCGCGGACGAATCCGTGCTCGATGTTCGCCAACCTGCGGCTCTCGTTGCGGATGCGCTGTTTGATCCTGTGGATCGCCCGCCCCGCTTCGTCGCCCGCCGCGAGCGAGGCCGCAACGGCATGGTGCAGCTCGACTGTGGGAGCAGCCGTGACCAGCCAGGCGATCGCCGCTTCCCGTTCTTTACTAGCGGCCAGCAGCGCCTCCAGATTCTGCGCCTCCGCCGCCGCCAGAATCCATTCCGTGGTTTGTTCGAGTGTCATGTGCCTGGACTGCCAACCGCCTTTCCATAGAGGACCAGGTCGAGCCCTTGCAAGCTCGCCGTCAATTCCGTTTGCTGCGACTCGTATTCGGACTCCAGCGTGTCGGCCTGCTCGATCTGTGTGGCAAGACCCTGCTGCATGGTGTTGATCT
>JBEKOZ010000593.1:0-3763 GCA_049521275.1 Bryobacteraceae bacterium
GGATCGTTTCCCGCAGCCGCCAGGAACGGAGCGCCGAACAGCAGTTCGCGCCGCGTCATGAAATGCTCGCCAGCCCGTTCCGAATCGCGTACACCACCAGATCCGCGGTATTGTGAATCCCCAGCGTCTGCATCAGATTCGCTCGATGCACGGCCACCGTATTGGCGCTCACGCCTAACACCAGCGCGATGTCCTTATTCGATTTCCCGTGCACGATCAGTTGCAGCACCTCGAGCTCCCGCGTGGTCAGCGCCGGTGTGTTCTCCTCCTTCGGCAGCTTCGCCAGCCGCGGGTCGAGCACCTCGATTCCCCCCGCGACCCGCTTCACCGCGTCGATCAACTCGAGATCGACCGCGTTCTTCAGCAAGTATCCGCGCGCCCCCGCGTCCAGGCAGGTCCGAACATAAGTCGGCTCCTCGTGCATGCTCAACATCAGCACCTCGGTGTCCGGCAGCGCCTTGCGGATCATCCGCGTCGCCACCGCGCCATTCATGCTCGGCAGCGCGAAATCCATCACCACCACGCGCGGCTTCAACTGCATGGCGAGCGCGACCGCCTCGTTGCCGTCCCCCGCTTCGCCCACCACTTCGATCTCCGCGTCGTCCTCCAGCATGCGCCGGAATCCGCGCCGGACCAGGATATGGTCGTCCACCAGCAGCACTGAAATTCTTTCGTCGGTCATGCGGGCACCGTCAATCGCACCATGGCGCCTCTTCCACGCTTCAAGAACTCGATCGTGCCGCCGATCAATTCAGCCCGCTCCCGCATCGACGTCAGCCCCATCCCTCGACCCTCCTTCTCCTGTCCGAACCCGACCCCGTGATCCTCAACCTCCAGCACCAGCGCTTCCGGCTGAAACCGCAAGCGCACCTCCGCCGCGGTCGACTTCGAATGCTTAGACACATTATTCAGCGCTTCCTGCAACACGCGATAAACGTGAATCGCCACATCGCGATCCACCGCCCGGCTGCTGCCGTCTTTTTCATAGCGAACCGCGATCCCCGTCTGCTTCT
The DNA here is from genome assembly GCA_049521275.1 of Bryobacteraceae bacterium. Taxonomy (GTDB): domain Bacteria; phylum Acidobacteriota; class Terriglobia; order Bryobacterales; family Bryobacteraceae; genus Palsa-187. The sequence continues at coordinate 1,014 of JBEKOZ010000593.1, forward strand.
CGAACCCCGCCAGGTACAAATCGAGCGCGCCCTCCAGGCCCGCATCGTCGAGCACCATCGGATGCAGCGCCTGCGACAGCGTGCGAACCTTATCGAGCGTCGATTGCACGATCCCGCGCACCTCCTCGAAATCCCCGCGCAGCGAATCGTCCAGCGGAGGAATCTTCTTGCCTGCCCGATGCAGCATCGCCCCGATCGCCGTCAGGATCTGCCCGAAATCGTCGTGCAGTTCGCGCGAAATGTAGCGGAAAGTATTTTCCTGAATCGAAATCAACTGCCGCGCCAGGTCGCTCCTCCGCTCCGATAGCGACGCCACCTGCGCGAACATCTGGCGATTCCACTGCACCAGGTACAAGCTGGTCCCGACGATCAGCACCAGCATCGCCCCCAGGAACAGGTACGCGGTTCGTTCCGCCCGCGCGTAGATCTGCTGCGTCTCGACCGCCGCCTGCTGCTCGCTCTCGTTATTCTGCACCAGCAGCCGCGCCACCGCGTTGCTCAGCGCCTCCTCGCGCGCCTGTAGCGACAACCGGATCCGCGTCCGCGCCTCCTCCTCATCCGCCAGCGCGAAAATCCGCGCCAGCGCATCCCAGAATTGCGCCACGTTCCCCGCCAGATACTTCCTCTGATCCTCGGTCGCCCGCGACACCCGCTCCTCCCGCGCCATCGCATCCGACAAATCGACCTCGATCCGCCGCAGTTGCCCCTTCCACGCGATCAAAGGGTACCGCTCGCCCGGCTCCAGGCTCTGATCCAGCATGTCCCTCATCGTCAGCGCCAGCGCGTTGAGGTTGTTTTGAATGCGCAGCAACAACAGCGAATCGGCTCGATTCCGGTCGATCGTCTCCGCCTGCAACCGCCGCAGACTACGCAACTCGACCACCGTGTATCCCGAATAAACCGCCACCGCCGACAGCGTTACCGCCAGCCCCGCGAGAAGTCCCAACGTCGGCGATCGGCCGGTAGCCACCATTAAAGCTTACAGCCCGCCGCGCGTTACGCACTAGCGAAACGCACTAGTAGAAATCGATTATTCAATCCCCTCCGCCCGCGTGTCATAATCGACCGATGCGTAGCGTGGGGGTGATGTGTGTCTGTGCGTTTCTCGCTGCCGCGCTGCTGATCTGGCTCTCGCCTCCGGCCATCTCCGCGGCGGACGACTCCGCCATCGAACGCCACCGCAGCCTGGGCAAAGCCTTCTTCGAAAACCCCACCACGCACGTCGAAGCCATCGCCGAATTCAAGAAAGCGCTCGACCTCGCGCCCAATTCGGTCCGCGAGAAGCTCAACTACGCGCTCGCCCTGCTGCACGGAAATCGCGTCCCCGAAGGCATCGCCCTGCTCGAACAGGTCCAGCGTCTGGACCCGTCTCTGCCCTACACCTGGTTCAATCTCGGGATCTATTACAAGAAGTCGGATCAGTCCGAAAAAGCGCTCGCCCAGTTCGAACAATTCGCCAAACTCGTCCCCGATGAGCCGATCGCCCACTATCAGCTCGGCACCATCTTCAAGGCCGCCGGCCGCAACGCGGAAGCCGTGGAGCAGTTCGAAAAAGCCACCGCCCTCGATCCTCAATTGGCCGCCGCGCACTTCCAGCTCTACAACGTCTATCGCCAGGCCGCCCGCCCCGACGACGCCGTGAAACAGCTTGCGATTTTCAAGGATCTGAAAGCCAAAACCGAAGGCGCGGCCATCCCCGAGGACGTCGACTGGTGCAACTACGCCGAGATCTACGACCCCCCGCGCGTCACCACCGCCGTTCCCTTTGCCGCGAAACCCATTTACGTGGACCGCATCCATACCGACGCCACCGGGATGCTCACCATCGACGCCGCCGGCACCGGCAAAATCAATCTCTTAAGCTGGTCCCCGACCGCCATCCATCTCTATCAGTTCGGAACTGGGTCGGAAGTCCCCAACACCGGCCTCGAACAAATCCGCGGCGTGATCTCCATCGCCGCCGGCGATTTCGATAACGACGGTTTCAACGACCTCTGCATCCTCACCGATTCCGGCCCCAAGCTCTATCGCAATAACAAAGGCCATTTCGAGCCCTTTGACGCCGCTCTCCCGCAACGCCGCTTCGAACGCGCCATCTGGATCGATTACGATCACGACTACGACCTCGACCTCATCCTCTTGGGCGATCAGCCCGCGCTGATGCGCAATCAAGGCAAGGCCGGATTCGAAGACCGCACCGCGGACTTCCCTTTCATTACCGCGCATCCTACCGACGCGTTCAAACTTCGCGCCATCCCCGACAGCAAAACGTTCGACCTGGCCGTCTTCTATTCCAACCACGCGCCCGTTTTATATAACGACCAGCTCGGCGGACGCTACACCGTGACCACCTACACCGGCCCCGCCCGGCAAGACATTATCGACGCCGACTTCTACGGCGACGGCCGCCTCGACCAAGCCAAGATCGTCGAAGGCAAACTCCACGAACGGCTCAATCGCGCTCCTCCGCACCCCTTCATCCGCATCCGTCTTAAAGGAATAAAAAATCTCAAGCTGGCCGAAGACGCTATCGTCGAAGTCAAAGCTGGAGCCGGATATTGGAAGGAAACCTATCACGGCGTCCCTCTCCTCTTCCCCCTCAGCACGACTCAGCCCGTCGACGTGGTCCGCATCACCTGGCCCAACGGCCTCATCCAGAACGAAACCAATCAGGCCACCAACAAAACCTACAACTACGAGGAAGCGCAGCGTCTCTCCGGCTCCTGCCCCATGATCTGGACCCGGAACGG
>JBEKOZ010000594.1:0-3760 GCA_049521275.1 Bryobacteraceae bacterium
TGGGCATTGAGGACGATGGACCACCCGGGAAACCGCCAATCGCCCTGCGCTGGGCGAATAAGTTGAGCCTTGGCGACATTCAGTCGAGGCGAGACAAGCTGTGAGCAAGCTGTTTGAAGCGCTTCAACGACTCGAGCGGGAGTCTGGCAAAGTGCCGTCCGGTGTTCTTCCTGCTGCGCAGCAGGTTTTCCAGAACGGCGGGGGAAATCATAACTCTTCCGCGGCCGAAGCAGACAGCAGCGTTTCACAGGCCGCGGCTGAGGCCGCCGCTGCTCCCAAGATACCCTTAAGTAAAATTCAGCCATCCTTTGATCTGGGGCAAATACTTGCCGAAACTGCCACGCTGACGCCGGAAAGCAGGATTGTCTATTATTCGCAACCGGATAGCCCTGGGGCTGACCGTTTCCGGCTGTTGCGCATGCGCCTCTGGCCACTTTGGGAAGCGTCTAAACTGAAGACGCTGCTGGTAACCAGTGCGTTGGCTCAAGACGGTAAGTCTACCGTGGTTCTGAATCTTGCCACTGCATTGGCGGAGCAAGGACAGCGAAGCGTGCTGGTCGTCGAAGGCGATCTCTGTCACCCCAGTTTGTCGTCGCGACTTGGGCTTCCGCTTCGCGCGGGTTTGGCGGAATGCCTCGAAGATGGGCGAAACCCTCTGTCGCTTCTTCGACGGGTGGATCCGCTCGGATGGTATATGTTGGCGGCCGGCCAGGCGGAGGGCAATCCTACAGAACTGCTGCAATCCCCGATATTGGCTAATATCTTCGAAACGTTACGCGCGCATTTCGATTGGATCATCATCGATACTCCACCGGCTATGCCGCTCACCGATACACTTTCGCTAAAGCAGTATGCTGACGCAGGGTTGCTGGTCGTCAGGGCGGACCGCACGCCGCGCGATGCCGTCGAAGCGGCGATTGGAAGGGTTGGCACTCAAAACCTACTTGGCATTGTCCTCAACGCGTCAGAGGAGCTCGATCGGCTCTACTCCGACTACCGCAAGACCTATGGAGTCGATCGAAAGCGCAAAGGCTAGCTGCCGCACTGTCGGTGAGAATGACAAAAGCTACGTTTTCCCGTTCGATCCTGTGGAGTCTTGCTTGGATTTTGACTCTAAGCGCTTTCTGGCGGCCTGCTGTAGCGTTAATAAACCTTTCGCTCCAGGATGATCGATACTCGCATCTGGTGTTAATCCCCTTTATCGCGGGCTTCCTCATCTTCTTCGACCGGCAGAGAATCTTTGAGGAAAACCGATGGATGCCCCGGTTGGGCATACCCCTGTTCGCCTTTACGCTCATAATCTGTTGGGTTGCGCGGCCTTTTGCGGGTTGGAGCGGCCGAAACGATCAACTGTGGCTGCCCGCATTGGCGATCGTTCTCGTCTGGGTTTCCGCGTTCCTATTGATGAACGGGCCGAAGGCCGCGGCGGCCGCGATTTTTCCATTGTGCTTCCTGCTGCTAATGATTCCCATCCCTTCTGTCTTTCTCGACCGCGCCGTCTACGTTCTGCAGAATGGTTCCGCTGATTTAACAGACGTGCTATTCAGGATTTTCGGGATGCCGGAATTTCGCAGTGGGATGCGATTCTCGCTCCCGGGTGTCGAAATCGAGGTTGCGAAGGAGTGTAGTGGGATACGGTCGAGCCTGGCGCTTTTGATCACCGGGCTACTCGCGTCCCACTTGTTTTTGCGATCAAACGCGAGAAAGCTCTTTTTCGTTCTATTGACGGTCCCGGTCGCCATACTCAAGAATGCCGTGCGGATCGTGACCCTGTCCTTCCTTGGCGTGTACGTGGATCGAGGGTGGTTGGACAGCCCGCTCCACCATCGTGGCGGGGCGCTGTTCGCTTTAATTGGGCTGGCGATTCTGTTGCCGTTCTTGTTGTGGTTACGGCGGTCTGAGGCCGCGTCGCGCGATTCCCAGCCTCTCGTCCACGGACAGGCGGATCCGCCGATGTCTGCGAGCGAATTAACGTGAGTCTGGCTCTAGAATGCCCTTGCCGGCACGATTTCGGGACTCGCCAACGCTGTTTGGGGTTGCCTCGCAGCCGGGAGCGGTCTAATCCATGCCCGATCGATCTCAGCAGCAACGGATCGCTGAAGTAGAGTAATGGAGACGACTAGACGATACGTTTTCTTGATCTCTTGAAGGATCCCCTCTACCCCTGCAAGAGGTCCGTGTTCGATCAGCACTCTCTGTCCGGCTTTCAGGAAAGGCCAGGGAGTGATCAGCAGTCCCGATGCGACCATTCTCCGGACGCAATCGATCTCATGGTCCGGAATCGGCTCCGGCCCCTTTCCAAAGGCAACCAAGTTGACGACCCCGGGAATGGTGAGAACCGGCAAGCGATGCTCGGGATCCAACCGGCAGAAGACGTAACCGGGAAATACGAACCGATCGATCTGCTTTTTACGGTCGGACCACTGACTCTCCGATTTATAGAGCGGCGCAAACTCCTCTATTCCCCGACTCCGCAAATGCATCGCCGCGACCCGCTCATGGTTGGAGCGGACGCGGAGGGCAAACCACGGAAGGGTTTGCACCTCAGACTGTTGAGATTCTAAAACCATAGCTAAACTCTTCCCCGAAACCACTGAACCGCCCGCGATTCTCTATTGTACCCCATGCATCAGGCAGACAACTGGATTTCGCCCGCACGTTCTTCGATCGATAACTTCTTCATCTTGTAAAGCAGCGCTTTGTAATCTATTTTCAAAAGCGTTGCCGCCTGCTTGCGGTTCCACCGGGTGCGGTGGAGAGCCTCCAAAATAGCTTGCGCCTCCGCGGTTTCCTTCGCACGTGAGGCCTGCTGCAGGACTGAGTCGGCTTCGGCCGCGGCCTTCTTGCGTGGAACCTCTTCGGTCAACCGAACTTCCGCGGAACCGTTCCATCCGTTTCCGTTTCGGGCGACTCCCGCGTTCTCCAGCTCGCTGGCGATCAAGTCAGGATCGCGAAGGACCATCATCTTTCTTACCGTATTCTCAAGTTGGCGGATATTGCCTGGCCACGGAAAAGCCACCAGGGCCTCCCTGAGGCGAGGGGTAATCCCGACTGGAGGCATGCTAGGCGAACTATGCCGGCTGATCAGAAACTCAGCGATCCTGACAATGTCGTCCCGACGTTCGCGCAGCGACGGAAGCACAAGTGTGAAGACATTCAGCCGGTAGTAGAGATCCTCACGGAACGCCCGGTTGGCGATCGCCTCCACAAGGTCACGATGCGTAGCCGCAATGACTCGAACCCGTACGCGAATAATCTCGGTTCCGCCCAGCCGTCGAAATTCCTGGTCCTGGAGGACTTGCAGCAGCTTGGCTTGAAGGCGAATGTCCATGTCGCCAATCTCGTCGAGCAGGATCGTACCTTCGTCGGCCATTTCAAAGACGCCAAGCTTTCTCTGGTTGGCTCCAGTGAAGGCCCCGCGCTCGTAGCCGAATAACTCGCTCTCCAGGAGTTCGGAAGGCACAGCCGCGCAGTTCAGCTTTACGAATGGGCCATCCGCCCGCGCCGAGAGAGCATGCACTTCGCGTGCCAGGACTTCCTTGCCGGTACCCGTTTCGCCCTGAATAAGAACGGGGACATCGCTGCTTGCAACTCTTGGGAGACATTGCCGCAACGCGCGCATCAGCGGATTTGTCCCGAAAAACATTTCAGTTCCCGAAGATGGCGAGGGTTCTTTCGGTGGCTCGACCCGAGGCAGGCCGCGAGAACTGATCGCGCGATCGATGGCGCGAGTGAGGTCCGCGTGATCGATAGGCTTGGC
>JBEKOZ010000595.1:0-3758 GCA_049521275.1 Bryobacteraceae bacterium
ATGGGTCCCGCAGTTTAGTGTACGCCGCGTAGAGAAACACCGCGCCCAGCGCCAGCCGCCCCAGAGTGACCAACGCGCGGCGCATTATTTGACAGGCAGGCTATTGATCAACTGCTTCAGAAAATCGTACCGGACGTCGCCTTTGATCGGATACCGCTTCCCCCCGCCGCTCAAAATCATCGTCGGCGTCTCGGTCAGTGGAATCTGGCTCGCCAGCGCCATGTCGCCGTCGATCTCGCGGTTGATCTCCGCCGTGCTCTTCGGATCGGAGAGAATCTTGCGCAGCCTCGCCATTTCCTCCGCCGTAAGTTCCTTCGCCACCGGGCCTTCCACATCACCCGTCCGCCCCCATGCCTCTTGCGTCCGGAACAATGCATCGCAGATGCGTTCATACCGCCCGATGCGCGCCGCCGCATCCGCATATTGCGCCGCCTTGCGCGCATACTGGTGCTGCGTCAAAGGATAATCGCGATAAATGATGCGCACTCTGCCTTGCGCCACGCAATCTCCCAAAGCCTCTTTCAGCGCCCCAAAGTGCAGCCTGGCGCAGTGCGGGCACTGGAAATCGCTGAACACCTCGAGCGTAATCGGCGCGTCCGCCGATCCTGCGGTTCTGTCCGCTGCATCGAGCCCAAACAGGCTCGTCCCGGCGAAAAGGAGGGGCAAAAGAGTCAGTCGCATTTGACCTGATCCTAACATAGCCGCCGGTTGTGATAAAACACGTTGCATGGCTATTGATCTTAAGGGAAGAACGGCGCTCGTCACCGGAGCGGGCCGCGGCATCGGACGCGCCGTCGCGCAAAAGCTCGCCGCGGCGGGCGCGTCCGTGATGTTGAACGATCTCGATCGCGACGTGGTTTTCGAAACCGGGATGATGATCGACAAGGAGGGAGGCGCCGCCAAGGCTATGCCGGGCGATGTCACCGCTCCCGATTTTCCGGAAAAACTGGTCAACGCGACGGTCAAAGGATTCGGCTCCATCGACATCATCGTCAACAACGCCGGCTATACCTGGGACAACGTCATCCAGAAAACTACCGACGAGCAGTTTCAGGCCATGCTCGATATCCACATGGTCGCCCCCTTCCGCATTCTGCGAGCCGCGTCCACCTACATTCGCGAGGCGGCGAAAAAGGAAATCGCCGAAGGCCGGCGCGTCATGCGAAAAGTAGTCAACATCACCTCCGTTTCGGGCGTCGATGGCATCGCCGGCCAGGCCGGCTACGGATCGGGCAAAAGCGGCATCAACGGATTAACCAAAGTCATGGCCAAGGAGTGGGGCCGCTACAACGTCAACGTGAACTCCGTCGGCTTCGGCTTCATCGAAACGCGCTTGGTCCAGCCGCTTGGCGAAGGCTCCGAGATCGACGTCAAGGGCAGGAAAATCAAAGTCGGCATCCAGCAGGCCACCATCGATGCCGTCAAAACCCATTGCCCGCTCGGCCGCGCCGGAACCGTCGAAGAGGCCGCCGGACCCGTGCTGTTCTTCTGCTCCTCCTTATCGGATTACGTGAGCGGCGAAATTCTGATCGTCAGCGGCGGCGCACGCTCGTGACCGACCCTCTCTTAGCCTGGCGCAAGGAATTTCCGATCCTCGACCGGACCGTGTACATGATCAGCCATTCGCTCGGCGCCATGCCCCGCCGCACGCGCGACCGCCTCACTCAATTCGCCGACCAATGGGATACCCGCGGCATCCGCGCCTGGGAAGAAGGCTGGTGGGAAATGCCGGTCACGGTGGGCAACCTGATCGGAAAAATCATCGGCGCGGGCGAAGGCGAAATCGTCATGCAGCAGAACGTTTCCATCTGCCAGCAGATCGTTCTTTCGTGCTTCGACTGGACGAAAAGGCGAAATAAGATCGTTACGGACTCGATGAATTTCCCGTCCAATCTATATAATTATGGTCAATTAAGGACTCCTATAGCGACAATTCCGTCACAAGATGGCCTTATAAGCCCCCTTAAGGAAATGCTGGAGGCCATGGATGACCAGACAGCGCTCGTTTCCGTCTCTCACGTCCTGTTTCGCAGCTCCTACATCCAGGACCTGGCGGCTCTAACACGGCGCGCCCACGAAGTAGGGGCGAAGATCGTCGCGGATGTCTATCAATCCGCAGGGACAGTGCCCTTGAACGTGCGCGAATTAGGAGTCGATTTCGCGGTCGGTGGATCGGTAAAATGGCTCTGCGGCGGTCCCGGAGCCGGATTCTTGTATGTTCGCCGTGATTTATGGCCTGAGCTCGAGCCGCGCATGACCGGCTGGGCCGCCCATCGCCATCCGTTTCTATTCGCACAGGAGCACGATTACGACCCTGGAATCAATCGTTTCCAGAACGGTACCCCAAACGTGCCGGCAATGTATTCCGCCATGTCCGGCTACGAAATTGTCGGTGAAATCGGCGTGCCTGCGATTCGCGAAAAATCCATGCGCCAGACCGCCAAGCTCATCGAACTGGCTGAAAATGCAGGGTTCCACGTCAATTCACCCAGGAATCCGCACGAGCGCGGCGGCACCGTCGTGATCGATGTTCCGAACGGATACGAAGTCAGCCAGGAATTAGGCCGGCGCGACTATCTCGTTGATTACAGGCCTGGCGCGGGAATTCGCGTGGCCCCGCATTTTTATTCCACGGACGAGGAACTCGAACTGGTGATCCGCGAGATTAAGACCGTTTCCCTTCAATCATCTGCACTGCCGACTCTTTGACAAAATGTAAAATGACCGTGGCTGCCGCGCACTTGGTGAATGACGGACCTACGTCAGTGAAGATCGACGCAATCGTCAAGCAGAGGCAAATAAGGAACATGATCGTCAATATGAGCTTGGCGCGGCCCAGATTGACAGAGGCCTTCGAATCCTCCACTTTCACGGGCATCTCGCAGGTGAAACATTTCGTCTCGCCTTTGCACAGGCGACCTCCGCAATTCAAGCAAGCTGGCATAGATCGAGTCTACGCTCCGCATACGACGGCAGCTATCGGCTATTCGCCTCATTTTTGCTTTAGGTTCGTCTCGAAGAGGGAGTAGATTCTCTTATATTCATCCGCCCAACTGGACGGCTGCACAAACCCATGATCTTCGACAGGATACGGCGCGATGGACCAATTTTCCTTATGCAGCTCGATGAGTCGCTGCACCAATCGAACCGAATCCTGGAAAAATACGTTGGTATCGACCATGCCGTGGCAAATTAATAACGCGCCTTTAAAACCGTCGGCGAAATAAATAGGCGACGATTTCTTATACGCCTCCTCGTCGCCTTGCGGCAGATTGAGAATGCTTGCGGTATAGCCGTGATTGTAATGAGCCCAATCGGTCACGGGACGTAAAGCTGCGCCGGCGGCGAACGTGTCGGGCGCGGTGAACAGCGCCATCAGCGTGATAAAACCGCCATAACTGCCTCCATAAAGGCCAATACGCTTCGGATCCACGCCATACTGCGAGACGATGAACTTCGCGGCGTCGATGTGATCGTCGAGATCCTTGCCGCCCATATGGCGATAGATCGCCGTCCGCCAGTCGCGCCCATAGCCCGCGGAGCCGCGGTAATCGATATCGATCACCAGGTAACCGTGCTCCATCAAAAGGTGGTTGAACATGTACTCGTGCTCGTAGGACGACCACCAGTGATGCACGTTCTGCAAATAGCCGGCGCCGTGGACGAACATCACCGCGGGTCCGCCCTTCTTGAAATTCGCCGGCTTGTAAAGACGCGCCGGAACCTTGATGCCGTCGCGCGCGGGGATCTCCACAATC
>JBEKOZ010000596.1:0-3750 GCA_049521275.1 Bryobacteraceae bacterium
ATCCCGGCCTTGATTAGTTTGAGAGCCACGCGGCGGCGGACTGGTTCTTTCTGCTCGGCGAGCCAGACCTCGCCCATGCCTCCCTCGCCGATTTTCTGCAGCAGGTGATACCGGCCGATCACCGTTCCGGAGGTTTCCTCCCACGTGATGAACTCAGTAGTTTCAAGGCCGCCTCGCTCGGGGCCAGGTGGAACGTCGGGTTCCAGGCGATCTTCAGCAGACACGAGCGCAGCTACCTTTTTTAGAGCTTGATGTGCGTCAAAAAAAGTATACACCCAACTGCAAACGCAGGCCGCTGGCTCGGATTCCGAGCAACAAATCCCCCGATGCGGGAAGTTGAGAGGCGGCAAAGTGGACCCTGTTATCGCACATTATCGTCCTCGACCCGCAATGACATCCCGAAGTCGTCGTTGTATATTGAAGTCTGCCATGGGCCTGGGCATCGATTTCGCTGCAGGGGAGCCGAAACGTAGAGTCGTCGGCTGCTACGAGATTGTCGCCCCGCTCGGCCGCGGTGGGATGGGCGAGGTTTTTCATGCGCGCGATCTACGCCTCGGCCGCTCCGTCGCGCTGAAATTTCTGCCGCAAGCAAGCGCACAGGATCGGATTGCGCCCGACAGGATAGCGATTGACCGTTTCTTCCTCGAAGCTCGCGCCGCTTCAGCTCTGAATCACCCGAATATCGTCACCATTTACGACATCGGCGATGCGGAAGGGGTTCCGTTCATCGCGATGGAGCTGATTCAAGGCCGCACTTTCCGTGCTGTTGCGTCCGAATCACTTTCTCTGGAGCAGCTCGTGAAGATCGGGACTCAGGTCGCCGAGGCCCTGGCCGTTGCTCACAAGGCAGGGATCGTTCATCGCGATATCAAACCGGAAAACATTATGGTTCGCGATGACGGCTACGCGAAAATCCTCGATTTTGGCCTGGCGCGGGTTTTGCCCTTCAACTGCGCCGATACACGCGCCGAGACACAGGCCTCCACGAGTCCGGGGACACTCCTAGGCACCTTCCGCTATATGTCCCCCGAGCAGACCAGGGCGGAACCAGTCACCGCCGCGACGGACATCTTTTCCCTCGGCATCGTGTTGTACGAGCTATCCACGGGAAAACATCCTTTCGAAGCCGATTCGCAACTAGCCACGCTCCACGCTATCCTCTCCCAGCCTTGCATCCCCCTTTCGCACTACAGGATCGGAATTCCCATGGCCGTCGAAGCCATTATCCAAAGAATGCTCGAAAAAGACCCCCGGCTGCGGCCGTCCGCCGAGGAGGTCCACGCGGCTTTGGCGGAACTGGCCGGCAAATCGCCGTCCGCAACAGAAGCGGCCCCCACCGTCGTCGCGGCGCCGTGTCGTGTCGTGGGTCGTACGAAGCAGGTTTCTGAGCTGCATGCAGCTTTCGACGGGGTCGCCGGCGGCCGCGGATTGATGGTGTGCCTGGCCGGCGAACCAGGCCTCGGCAAGACCACACTGGTGGAAGACTTTCTCTCCGATCTCGCGACCCGCCGCGTCGCGTGCAACACCGCTCGAGGACGCTGTTCAGAACGTTTGGGCGGCACGGAAGCCTATCTTCCGTTTCTGGAAGCGCTGGAGAGTCTGTTCCATGGCGGCGCGGCCGATGCAGCCGCTCGCATCATGAAGCTGATGGCGCCTACCTGGTACGTACAAATCGCTCCCCTGACAGGCGAAGACTCTTCGCGTGAGCGCGCCCTGAGCGACACGAAAAGCGCCTCGCAGGAACGCATGAAGCGAGAACTGGCTGCATTCCTCCAGGAGATCTCGCGAATTCAGCCCCTGGTGATCTTCTTCGACGATCTCCACTGGGCCGATAATGCAACCGTCGATTTGCTCTCCTACATCGGCGCCAAGATCGGCTCCATGCGTCTGCTGTTAGTGGCAACCTATCGCCCTTCCGAACTGCTAGCCGGCAAGCATCCACTTCTGCAAGTGAAGCTGGACATGCAAAGCCACGGCATGTGCCGCGAAATTGCGCTCGGCTTCCTGACGCGTGAGGATATCGATGGCTATCTCGCGCTAGAATTTCCGGAGAATCGGTTCCCTCCCGAATTGGCGTCCCTGATTCACTTGAAAACCGAAGGCAACGCACTCTTTATGGCCGACATGGTGCGTTATCTTCGCGCTCGCGGCGTGATCGCCGAGAAGCAAGGCTCGTGGACGGTGGTCGAGTCGCTCCCCGATATTCAAGGCGATCTCCCGGAATCGGTGCGCAGCATGATCCAGCGCAAGATCGATAGCCTGAGCGACGCCGACCGGCGTCTGTTGATGGCTGCGAGCGTGCAAGGGCTGGAGTTCGACTCCAGCGTCGTAGCCAAGGTGGCGGGCCTCGACGCCATGGAAGTGGAAGAGCGGCTAGACACTCTGGATCGCGTTCACGCCTTTGTACGCCTTTTAGGCGAGCGTGAGTTGCCCGATGCCACGCTCACCCTCCGCTGTACCTTCGTTCACTCGCTTTATCAAAATGCGCTTTATTCCGCCGTGACTCCGACGCGCAGGATCTCCTGGAGCGGCGCGGTCGCTGAGACGCTGCTCAATCACTACGTCGATCGCAGCGCTGAGATCGCGGCTGAACTGGCTCTGCTTTTCGAAGTGGCGAGGGACTTCGGCCGGGCTGCCGAATATTTCGTCGCCGCCGGTAAGAACGCATCCGCCGTTTGCGCCAATAAGGACGCGATCGGCCTGCTCGATCGCGCCCTTGCCAATGCCGGGAAGCTGCGCGATCCTTCACGTCACAGGCACGTTTACAACGCCGCCACTCAACTCGGACTTGTTTACGACACGCAAACCCGCATGAGTGAGTCGGCCGATGCTTTTCGTGTCGCGGCGAGCGCGGCCGCAGAGATGAACGATCCGGCGGCCCAAGTTCAAGCCATGTGTGGCGCCGCCAATGCCCTGTTCCTCTCCAAGCGCGTCGAAGAATCCAGGCAGGAGTGCGAGCGTGCCTATGAACTCGCCCGTCACCACAATCTGGGCGATCTCGTCGCATCCATCGATGCGGTTCACTCGCTCGAACGGCTGTCAGCCGGCGATTTCGACGCTGCGCTGGAGTCCTATGACCGTGCTCTGGGCGTTTTGCGCAATAAAGGATTGTCCGCGGTAAACCTTCCGGGTATCACTTTCCGGGGCGGACTGCACGTATGGCGCCTGGAGCATCGCGAAGCGGAACAGTTTCTGGGTTGGACGATGCAGTCGGCTCGCGACCTCGGTGTGCGCGGACGCATCCTCACGAATCTTTTCTTTCGGACGATCTCCCTCGGCCATCAGGGACGGGTCGGTGAGGCGCTCGAAACAATGCGGGAGGCTAGAGGCATCGCCGAACTGAATGGCGAGCGGTTTGTTCTGGCGCGCATTCCGAACACGTTCGGCTGGCTGCATCGCGAACTCTTCGACCTCGAGCGCTCTCTCGACCTTGATCTCGAAGGGATTCGGCTTGCCCAACAAGTTGTGGATAACGAGGCGGAAATCAGTTCCCGCATCAACGCCGGCCAGGTTCACCTCCTGCTGGGAGAACACGAGCAAGCTTTCGAGCACCTTCAAGGGGCCCAATTTCTCCTCGATCGCTTCGATTGGTTCACTTGGGTATTCCGTATCCGCCTGGAAGCGGAGCTTGCCTCCTATTCGATAGCGAAGGGGGACTTGCAAAGCGCCGACGGCCATGTTTCTAATTCGCTCGGGATCGCTACACGCGCCCTTTGCCGCAAGCACATGGCCTGGGGACTTAAGCTAAAG
>JBEKOZ010000597.1:0-3745 GCA_049521275.1 Bryobacteraceae bacterium
ACAGCTACCTCACCATGCGCGGCATCAAGACTATGCCTCTGCGCGTCGAGCGCCAGTGCTCGAACGCCTGCCAAGTCGCGTCCTGGCTCTCCGAACATCCGCGCGTCGACCGCGTCTACTTCACAGGCGACCCCAAACATCCCGACGCCGCTACCATCGCGCGCCTGTTCCCGAGAAATCTGCAAGGCGCGATGCTCGCCTTCGATTTGAAAGGCGCCGGCAAGCCCGAAGTTTTCCGCTTCATGGAGGCGCTGAAGATGATCGTCCCCGCAACATCCCTGGGCGACGTCCACACCATGGCGCTTTATCCGGCCATGGCATCGCATCGCGAAATCTCCGCGAAGATGCGCCACCGCCTCGGCATCGGCGACGGCCTGATCCGCATCTCCACCGGCATCGAAGCGGTGGAAGACATCATTGCGGATCTGGAACAAGCTCTGTTACTCTAGAATTTCATGAGCGCCCATCTGCATCATCATCGCCATCACCAGTCGCGACGGGCCAGCTCTTAATCCGTAAATCAAACGAAACGTCAGAGCCCGCCCGAAACGGTGGGCTTTTTTATTTGGTGCCTATGAATCTGGACTTCAGCAAGCTCGACGGCCTGGTCGCCACGGTCGTGCAGGATCACAAAACCGGACGCGTCCTCATGGTCGGTTTCATGAATGAGGAGGCTTGGCGGAAGACCGTCGAAACCGGCTTCGTGACCTTTTATAGCCGCTCCCGCAACAAGCTGTGGTTGAAAGGCGAGACCTCCGGCCACAAGCTCGTCGTGAAGGAAATCTCCACCGATTGCGACCGCGATGCCCTGCTGGTCAAGGTCGAAGCCCTCGGACCCGGCGTGTGCCACGAAGGCTACGAAAGCTGTTTTTTCCGGCAGCTCGACGGCGCCGAATGGAAAGTGACCGAAGCGCGCGCCTACGATCCGGCCACGGTTTACTAGCATGAAATTGAAATTAGGAATCCCCAAAGGCAGCCTCGAAAACGCGACGGTCGACCTGTTTCGCCGCGCCGGTTTTCAGATCACCACCAGCAGCCGTTCGTACTTTCCCGCTATCGACGATCCCGAAATTGAATGCATGCTGATCCGCGCGCAGGAGATGGCGCGCTACGTCGAAGACGGCGTGCTCGACGCCGGGTTGACCGGCCGCGACTGGGTGCAGGAAAACGAAGCACATGTCGAAACCGTGGCCGACCTGATCTACGCGAAGCAGAGTTTTGGAAAAGTGCGCTGGGTGCTCGCGGTGCCCGACGGATCGCCGTTTCAGACCGTGAAGGATCTCGAAGGAAAAGTCATTGCGACCGAACTGGTCTCGGCGACCCAGCGTTACCTGGCGGCGAACGGCGTCAGAGCGAAGGTTGAATTCAGTTGGGGCGCGACCGAAGTGAAGCCTCCGGAGCTGGCCGACGCGATCGTCGAAGTGACCGAGACCGGCTCCTCGCTGCGCGCCAACAAACTGCGCATCATCGATACCGTGCTCGAATCGAACACCCAGTTCATCGCCAACGTGGACTCCTGGAAGGAGCCCTCAAAGAGACGCAAGCTCGAGGACATCCGCATGCTGCTCGAAGGCGCGATCAACGCGCTGGGCAAGGTCGGACTGATGCTGAACGTGGAGAAAACCAATCTCGCGGCTGTCATCGCGGTGCTCCCCGCGTTGAAAAATCCGACCATCTCCACGCTGAGCGACGACCGCTGGCTGGCGGTGAATACCATTCTCGATGAGCTGACCGTGCGCACGATTATTCCCCGCCTCAAAGAAGCGGGCGCGCAGGGCATCGTCGAATATCCTTTGAACAAAATCGTGATGTGATGATACGAATTCTTGGATTCAGGGACGCGGCGGGACTGATTACACGCAAGGCCCTGCGCCTCGAAGAAGCGGAGCGCATCGTTGCCCCCATCATTGAAGACGTCCGCAAACGCGGCGACCGGGCGCTGCTCGAATACGCCCGCAAATTCGACGGCTTCACAGGTGACAGCGTCCGGATGCGCGTCGAAGGATCGCTAACTCCCGAAGTCCTGAGCGCTGTTGAAACCGCCGCGGCCAACATCCGCGAGCACGCGCAGACGCAACTGCCCGTGGATACTTTCATCGAATACCCCGATGGGCGCAGGCTCGGACAGATCGTCCGGCCACTCGATTCCATGGGCGCGTACATTCCCGCGGGCCGCTATCCGCTGCCGTCGACGCTGCTGATGACCGTGATTCCCGCGCAGGTGGCGGGAGTCGCAACAACCTGCGTGGCGTGCCCGAATCCCAGCGCGGAAATTCTGGGGATTGCGCAATGGCTCGGCGTCACGCACCTGTTTCGTATGGGCGGCGCGCAGGCGATCGTGGCGCTGGCGTACGGAACGGAAACGGTTCCGCGTGTGGATCGGATTGTAGGACCGGGCAACATCTATGTAGCGGCGGCGAAGAAGCTGATCGCGGGCGAGGTTGGCATCGACTTCGTGGCCGGACCGACCGAGATCGTCATCATTGCGGCCGAAGGCAACGCGCGGTGGATCGCCGCGGACATGCTGGCGCAGGCGGAGCACGATGTGGACGCGTCGTCGATTCTGCTGACGACATCGCGCGCGCTGGCCGCGTCCGTCGCCGAAGAAATCGAACGCCAGCTTGCGATTTTGCCCACGGCGGCGGTCGCGCGGCCTTCGATTGAAAACAACGGCGCGATTGTCATTATGGATGCGATGGAGCAAGCGGTCGAGTTCTCAAACGCCCTCGCGCCCGAACATCTGGCGTTGCACGACGCGGCGCTGCTCGACGGAATCAGGCACGCGGGCGCGGTCTTCCTTGGACCGTCGAGCCCGGAAGCGGCGGGTGATTACGCATCGGGTCCGAATCACGTGCTGCCGACGTCGGGCGCGGCGCGACTGCGCGGCGGACTGTCGACCCTCGATTTCGTCAAGGTGATTTCCGTGCAGGAACTCACGCCCGCCGCGCTTGCCGGATTGACGCCCGCGATCACGACGCTCGCGCGCGCCGAAGGACTGGAAGCGCACGCGCGATCGGTGGAGGCGCGAAATGCCTGAACCGCGCCCGGCCGTCCGCAAAATGGCTGCGTACCATCCGCCCAGCGGGGGGCGCGATGGAAAACTGCGACTCGATTTTAATGAGAACACTGTGGGTTGTTCGCCCGCGGTGGTCGAGTTTCTGCGCGAACATCTGACCGCGTCGCAGCTTTCGATTTATCCGGAATACGCGGACGCGATGCGTGAGCTGGCCGCGTTCTTCGGCGTCACCGAAGACGAGTTCGCGTTGACCAACGGCACCGACGAAGCGATTCAACTGCTGGTCAACACGTTCGTCGACGACGGCGATGAAGTGGTGGTGTTGAAGCCTTCCTACGCAATGTATCGGTTCTACGGGGAGGTTGCGGGTGCGGCCGTTGTTGAAGTGGATTACGACCCGGCGACGCTTGCGTTCCCGATGGACGGATTGCTTGCCGCGATTCGGCCCACGACGCGCGCGGTGATGATTGCGAATCCCAATAATCCAACGGGGACGGCCATTGACGGCGATGGAGTCCGCGGAATTCTCGAAGCGGCTCCCGGCGCAGCGGTCCTGATCGACGAGGCTTACTTTGATTTTTCTGAAATCACGGCGCTGCCTTGGATCCGCAAGCACCCAAATCTGTTCGTCAGCCGGACGTTTTCGAAAGTCTACGGAATGGCAGCGATGCGCTGCGGATGCCTGTTTTCAGGGGCTGAAAACGTATTCTGGCTGAAGAAAGCGCAGTC